>DASTVU010000660.1:0-3179 GCA_035758935.1 Pyrinomonadaceae bacterium
GGCGCGCTCAACACTCATTCCGGCCTGTTCAATCGTTTGATGTGGATGCAACAGCAATATGAATTGACGCCGGACGATCGCGTTCTGCAAAAGACGCCGTTCAGTTTCGACGTCTCGGTTTGGGAGTTCTTCTGGCCAGTCATGACCGGAGCGCGCCTCGTATTTGCAAAACCCGGCGGACATCAGGATCGGTCGTACTTGATCGAGCTAATCAACACGGCGCAGATCACGACCTGTCACTTTGTGCCGTCCATGCTTCATGCGTTCCTTGACGATCCGGAAGTTGCGACTTGCCGCAGTTTGCGCCAGGTCATGAGCAGCGGCGAAGCGTTGAGTTACGAATTGCAACAGCGATTCTTCGAACGACTCGGCGCCCGTTTGCACAATCTTTATGGCCCGACTGAAGCCGCGATCGACGTCACGTTCTGGGAGTGCGGAGCCAATGAGGAACGGTCAGTCCCGATCGGCCGTCCCATCGCCAACACGGAAATTTATCTGCTCGATCGTGGGTTGCAACCGGTACCTGTTGGCGCACCCGGTGATTTATACATCGGCGGCGTGGGACTCGCGCGCGTTTACCACCGCCGCCCCGATCTCACGGCGCAGCAGTTTATTCCGCATCCGTTTTCACAAACACCTTCGCGCCGCCTTTACAAGACAGGCGACCTCGCGCGTTTCCGAACTGACGGCGCAATCGAATACATCGGCCGTTCCGATCACCAGGTGAAGATTCGCGGGTTCCGCATCGAGCTGGGTGAAATTGAAGCAGCCTTGCGTGATTGTGAGAACGTGAAAGATCTGATCGTGCAAACGCAGCAAGACTCGCGCGGCGACGTGATGCTTATCGCTTACATCGTCTACGATCACGAACCCGCTCCGAAGCCTGCCGACATCCGCGAGTTCCTCAAACATAAACTGCCGGAACACATGGTGCCGGCGGCGTTCGTGATGATGTCGAGCTTCCCGTTGACGGCCAACGGCAAAGTAAATCGACGCGCGTTGGCGACGATGCGGCCCGAGAAACTCGAAGCCGAGCGCACATACGTGGCGCCGCGCACGCCGATTGAGCTTCGGCTTGTAGCGATCTGGGAGGAAGTCTTCAATGTTCGTCCAATCGGCGTTGAGGACAGCTTCTTCGACCTTGGTGGACATTCGATCCTTGCACTCAGACTGATGGCCCAGGTGCAAAAGGAGTTCGGTCAGAACTTGCCCTTGAGCACGCTCAGCGAAGCGGGTGACATTGCTCATCTCGCTGAGATCATCAACCGGCAGGGAAGTGCCACTCCCGCGTCGCCCATTGTGCCGATTCAGCCGAAGGGATCGAAGTCGCCGATTTTCTGCGTCCATCCCCTCGGCGGTCACGTAATGCGCTATTACGAGTTGGCCCAACTACTCGGCACAGACCAGCCGTTCTATGGAGTTCAGGGCCGCGACATGACCGACATCGGCGAAGACTACGAGTCACTCGAGGAGATGGCGCGGGCGTACGTCAAAGCGATGCGCGAGACGCAACCCGTTGGGCCATATCAGCTCGGTGGTTACTCGTTCGGTTCGTTCGTCGCGTTCGAAATGGCACAGCAACTCATGCGTGCCGGTGAAGAGGTGTCGTTGCTCTTCCTGCTCGACACGTGGTCGCCGTCGATCCTGCGTCTACTGCCGGAGTTCGACAAAGACGCGTTACTGCTGAATGTCGTCGCTAAGGAAGTTGCGATGCGAATGGGTAAGACCGACTTCGAAGTTTCTGTCACCGAACTGGAAGCACGGGAAGGCGACGCACAGCTCAGCTTCTTCCTCGAGCAGGTGCGAAAAGGTGGTCTGCTCACCGATGCAATTTCGGATGACGTCGGAATGGCTTACCTGCGCCGGTTGCTCACGGGAATTCGCACGAGAGGTGCAGCGTGGCGCAACTACGAAGCAGATGTCTATCCCGGCAAGATCACGGTGATCCGCTGCATCGAACAGGAACCGTTTTTATACAACACGCTGGCCGAGTTTGGCGCCGACGTTGAGGATCCAACGGCGGGTTGGAGATGGCTGTCGGAAGAACCGGTCGAGGTTCACTTCGTGCCGGGATATCACGAACGGATGATGATGGAGCCTTCGGTTAGCGAAGTTGCCAAAGTGCTCTCGGAATGTATCGAGAGGCCGTTCATACCAGTTAAATCCGAGTCGGGAATTGCTGCCCGCGTTCTAGGTTACTTTAGGAGGTAGATATGGGAGAGCTGCTAGCTTTTCTTTTCAAAAAATCGCGAGGCATTGTCATCGCCGCGATTCTTATTAGCATATTAAGCGGTGTTGCCAGTTCGACGTTGATCGGGCTATCGCACAGAGCACTCGCAACGCGCGAGGCATCGCCTATTTGGTTGATGCTTGCGTTCGCGGGCTTGTGTCTAATCTTCCCGCTCACCCGCGTCTTGGCTGAGGTGCTTCTCGTTAACCTCTCGCAAAAGGTGATCTTTGATCTGCGCGCGCAGTTTATTCGACAGATCATGGCGACTCCGCTGCGGAAGCTCGAGGAATTAAGGACGCACCGCATCATGACGGCGCTCACCGATGACGTAGCCTCGTTATCCAACGGCCTCGCGACGGTCCCGATCCTTTTTCTCCAGTTCTCGTTGTTGCTCGGCTGCTTGATCTACCTGGGCTACCTTTACATACCGTTACTCTTAGTGACGGTGATCGTAATTCCGTTGGGCATTGTGGTCGTTCAGCTTTTCTTCAAAATCGGCTTGCGACATTTTGTCCTCGCTAGAAAAGAGCAGGACATGATGTTCAAGCACATGCGAGCCGTCGCCGAAGGCGTCAAGCTTTTCAAACTGCACCGTGGCCGTCGCGACGCTTTCATGACCGATCTTTTCACCCCAACCGGGATGCGGTATCGACGAGAGAATGTTAGAGGGAACGGGATCTTCATTGGAGGTTCCAGCATCGGCACGTCGTTTTTCTTCATCACCCTCGGACTCTTTCTCTTTGTAGCACCGCGGCTGATCTCCATTAGTCCCCAGGTGCTCACTGGCTACGTGCTCGTTTTCGGTTTTCTGATGGTGCCGGTCGGCGTCATCACTTCTTTGATGTCAAATATCGGTCGTGCCAATGTCGCACTCAGGAACATCAAATCACTGGGTATTGAATTGGGAGGCGAAAACGATCTGACGCCGCTTCCATTGCCGAACTCCAAC
>DASTVU010000661.1:0-3553 GCA_035758935.1 Pyrinomonadaceae bacterium
CCGCCCGTGGTTTTGAACAGACGTTTTGCCAGAAGATCCCTTCCAAACCACGGGCGGCCACGGAGGGCCGCCCCTACAGCACGTTCGACATAGTCCACAACTTGATCGTTCGCTTTCTTATTCGATCAAATACCAGCTTCAGCGTGCTTGCGCAAGACGTCGAGAAAAGCTGCGGCGGCGGGAGAAAAGTTTGCGCCGCGACGGTGGGCAGCCCAGAGCGTGCGATTATGAGTCAGTCCTCGGACCGGCACGCTCACCAAAACTCCTCGCTCCAACTCTTCCTTCACACACATACGCGGGACAAATGCCAACCCCACTCGCTTCTGCACGAACCGCTTAATAGTCTCGATCGTCGCAAGCTCGAGTGTGATGTTTAGCGGTGTGTGTTGTCTGGCAAACGCTTCGATCACTTTGACGCGTGATCCGGAGTTCACGTTGTGTGCGACAAATGGTTCATTCCCAAGGTCTTTGATTTTGACCGCCGGCCGTGTTGCGAGCGGATGCTTGGGATTCATGATCAAAACCAGTTCGTCTTTGAGAACGGGAAAAGCCTCGAGGTCGCGATCACCCGGTTCTGACGCCATCAACGCGAAGTCGACATTGCGCTCGATAACTTCGCGTGGCAGCCGGCTCGACACGTGTCGAAATATTTCGACCTTAACTTCCGGATGGCGCTCGCGATATTTGAGAATGAGCTCCGGCAAAAGATAGAGCGACGTGCTCTCATTCGCACCCACGCGAATCAGCCCGCGCTTCAGACTTTGCATCTCGGCAATCGCCTGCCCGACTTGATCTCGCAGACCCAGAATGCGTTGGGCATAGTCATAAACCACCTGCCCTGCCTCTGTAAGGACGGGTGTCTTCTGCGTCCGATCCAAGAGCGGGAGACCTATTTCCTCCTCCAAACGGCGAATAGCGATGCTGACCGCAGGCTGCGTTCGAAACACCTTGTCTGCAGCTTTCGAAAAGCTCTTTTCCTGTACGACTCGCGAGAAGTATTCCAATTGGGCCATTTCCATAAGCGTGAACTTTTTACCATACCGTGCCGGAGTAGTCGATGAATCACTTTTATTATTATCTTAAAAGAATAAATTGTACAAACGCTGGTGATGAAGGCTAGAGTCGCAGATCCCTTTATGATTGCGCGACAACACATTGATAACCGCTTCCCGAACGTAGCACCGGATCAGCTTGCCGAGATGCCGACAGGCGCCGAAATGCTCATCCACGCCCTCGTGGCCGAAGGTGTGGACACGCTTTTTGGCTATCCAGGCGGAGCTGTGCTGCACATTTACGACGAGCTCTGGCGGGCGCGCGATCGCATCACGCACTATCTCGTGAGACATGAACAAGGCGCCGTGCACATGGCCGAAGGTTATGCACGTGCGACGGGACGAGTCGGAAGCGTGCTCGTCACCTCCGGACCCGGTGCAACAAATGCCGTGACGGGCATTGCCAACGCCTACATGGACTCAACTCCCCTCGTCGTCATCACAGGCCAGGTGCCGAAACATCTGATCGGAACCGACGCATTTCAGGAAGTTGATACTGTCGGCATTACACGGCCGTGTGTGAAACACAACTACCTGGTGCGTGACGCAAGAGATTTGGCCGCGGTCGTTCGCGAAGCCTTTCACTTAGCGCGCTCGGGACGTCCTGGGCCAGTAGTAATCGATATACCGAAAGACGTCAGTGCGCAAAAAGCAAATCACTCGCGACTGGACCACGTCAGTTTTCCCTTCTCCACGAAACCGGTACCAGTGAAGCACGAGCCCGCGCAACGCGCCCTTCAGGCAATATTGAACGCAAAGCGCCCGGTCCTTTACATCGGGGGAGGCATTACAAATTCCGGCGCCGGCGATTCCCTGCTCTCGTTTGCAGAGGCACTGCGTCTCCCCGTTTCGCCGACGCTGATGGGGCTCGGAGGATTTCCGAGCGCCCATCCTCTCTGCCTGGGCATGCTTGGTATGCATGGAACGTACGCCGCGAACATGGCTGTCGCGGAAAGCGATCTGCTGGTGGCACTCGGAGTCAGATTTGACGATCGCGTCACCGGCAAACTGGCGACCTTTGCACCGCAGGCTCAAGTGATTCACGTTGATATCGATCCGGCAAACATTGGCAAGAACGTGGCGCCGACACTTGCTCTCACGGGCGATGTTAGACAGGCGTTGAACCAATTTTACGAAATGGCCCAGCAACAAGGCACGAAACGACTACAGGAATCGATTCAGCAAAGAGAACCGTGGTGGGAACAGATTCGCGGTTGGCAGAGATCGCAACCTCTTCGTTTCAACGGATCGCAAAAGCAGATCAAGCCTCAAACGGTTATTCGCGAGCTCCATCGAGCAACAAAAGGTGAAGCGCTGATCAGTACTGACGTAGGTCAGCATCAGATGTGGGTGGCACAGTTCTACCCGTTCACCAGAACGCGACAGTTGATCACGAGTGGTGGCCTGGGAACGATGGGATTTGGTTTGCCCGCGGCGATCGGCGCACAACTCGCGTTACGCGATCAATTAGTCGTGGCCGTGGTCGGTGATGGTGGATTTCAGATGACGAATCAGGAGATTGCTACTGCGATCCAATATAACCTTCCCGTGAAAGTTTTGATCATGAACAACGGTTATCTGGGCATGGTCCGGCAGTGGCAGGAGATGTTCTACGATCGCACTTACTCGGAAGTTGATATTTCGGTCGCGCCTGATTTCGTAAAACTTGCCGAAGCATACGGCGCTGCGGGATTCCGTGCGGAGAGACCGGAGGAGCTTCGTGACGTTATCGAAGCAGGATTGAACCACCCTGGGGTAGCGGTAATGGACATCGTGGTTTCTAAAGAGGAGAACGTTTTTCCGATCGTGCCGGCGGGGGCCAATGCACGCGACATGATTGTGCAGTGATTGCCAATTGCCGATTGCCAGTTTCCAATTTGAACTGATTGCTTCAAATTTCAAAATCGGCAATTGGCAATCGGCAATTGGAAATAATTCATGCGTCATACGCTTTCAATAACTGTCGCTGACGAGCCGGGAGAGTTATCGCGGATTGTCGGTCTTTTCAGCGCGCGGGGATTCAATATCGAAACGATCTCCGTCGGCAAGAGTCTCGATCCGCGTTGGTCGCGCGTGACGATTGTGACCAGCGGCGACGATCGCACCATTCAACAGATCGTCAAACAGTGCGAGCGACTGGCGCGTGTGCGCGAAGTTCAGGATGTGACTATGCGCCCACACATCGAGCGGGAGATGGCACTAATCACTGTCTCTGCCAGAGCAGGTTCTGAACGACAGGAAGTGTTGAGTCTTGTGAGCGTTTTTCGGGCGAAGGTTGTTGATATTTCGCACACAGAAATGATCGTCGAAGCGTCAGGTAACAAGGAAAAAGTTGATACGTTTATCGAGCTGTTGCGCCCGATTGGCGTTACGGATATCACGCGTACGGGACACATAGCGATTAACAGATTAGCAACGCGAGAAGAAACTCCGCTTGCCGAGGAAGAATTCGCGCTGAGCGGCGCAACGGCGCTCCGCTTGTAAGCCCTCCTTGGAGTGGG
>DASTVU010000662.1:0-8199 GCA_035758935.1 Pyrinomonadaceae bacterium
CGCAAGCAGTTTCTCGTTCCCGAATCGAGCGACTCCGGACCGGGGCGGAAGCACAGTGCGGGGCGGGTCGCGCTTAGCCCGGACGGCCGGCTACTGGCAGCAAAGAGCGTTGGACCGATCAGCCTGTGGGACGTTGAGACAGGGTTGCTCCTCGGCCGGCTCGGTCCTGAAATTTACCCGTTCGGACTTGGAGGAGATTACAGGTTGGGTTCGATGGTCTTCAGCCGCGATGGAAAAGCGCTGGTCCTCGCTGACGACGTGAGTAACGCCAGAATTGACGTCTGGAACCTCGACCCCGATGCGTGGGCGGCAATGGCCTCAAACATCACCGGCGGGAGATGACGATCACGGATCAGGAATTTTTACCGGTTTAAAAATTTTTTCCGCGACATCTGTAAATAATGTACTCTTGCGCGTCTCCCAAATTCTCGGGTCGACACTAGCCCAGTCCCCGAAACCCAATTGGAGTATTAAATATGTTTTCCCCCTCCCTCGTTTTGCGTCTTTTTCTGCCTTCAACCCTGGTTTCCGTGCTGCTGGTGCTCACAATAAGTGCGGGAATAGCGCGTGCGCAGTCTTTTTCAACTCCCACTGACTACGCGCTGGGCGATAACCCTAACTCCGGAATCGCCGCTGACTTTAATGGCGATGGCAAACTCGATCTCGCGATCGGAAACGTCCTGCACAAGAACGTAGCGATACTGATCAATACCGGAAACGGCACGTTTGCAGGCGCCGTCAATTACACGGTTGATTTCAATCCGGAAACATGCACCGCGGCTGACTTTAACGGCGATGGAAAACTGGATCTCGTTGTGGGTAACTTCCTGGGCGGCCCGACCTCTGGCGGCACCATGAGTGTTCTGATCGGTAATGGTGACGGTACTTTTCAAGCGGCAGTAACTACTGCGATCCAAACTCCGTTTCATGTTGTGGCAACGGATCTCAATGCTGACGGTAAGAAGGACATAGTAGCGGCGAGCCCTCCCGATAAAGTATCTGTGCGGCTCGGGAATGGTAATGGGACGTTTCAGGCACCAGTAACTTACGCCGTACCAGACGTACCGCGAACGCTTGCTATCGCAGACTTCAATGGAGACAACAAAATTGATGTGGTGGTATCGAATAGCGGCGGAGCTACCAATGCTCTCAGCCGCCTGCTTGGCAACGGGGATGGAACACTTCAAGCCGCCGTTCCAATCAATCTCGGCTTCCGACCACAGGGTGTGGTCGCCGGAGATCTTAACGGCGACACCAAACCTGATCTGGTCGTGGCAGACACCAACGGTAATAACGTTGCAGTGCTTGTAAGCAATGGTAACGGCACTTTCCAGGGGCCCGTAACTTATCCGACGGGACTGAACCAACCTCTGAATCTCGCGCTCGCAGATTTTAACGGAGATGGAAAACTCGACGTTGTTACTCCTGGTAATTTTCTTCCGAACGCTTTCAGCATTCTGCGTGGTGTCGGGGACGGCACACTCCAGGCTTTCGATCAAAAGGCCTCCAGGAATAATTCTTTCTTTCCGATCGCCGCCGACTTCGATGGTGATGGGAAGCCTGATCTGGCATTAGTAAACAATGCCTTCGATCTCGTGGATGTATTTCTCAACTCTCCCTCTGCTAAACCGGTAAACATCACTGCCAGCCAGGGAGTTGCGGCGACCGTTCTGGTTGCGACTTTTATTGATTACGACAACACCAAGACTGCTGCCAGCTTTACCGCGAGCATCAATTGGGGCGACGGTACTTCACCGTCGGCGGGTACTGTGACTGCAAACGGCAGCGGCGGGTTCAACGTAACCGGCACTCACACTTACTTAACGCCGGGAATTTTCAATGTCGAAACTACGGTCGCTGACACTAATAACAATTTTGCAAAAACAACAAGCACGGCAACCGTAAAAGCGACAACTACTACTGCTGTAAGCTCGTCCGTGAATCCTTCTGACTTTAGTCAATCCGTGACGTTCACTGCGACGGTAACGTCCGGCGGCGGCACGCCGACTGGTTCAGTGCAGTTCAAGGATAATGGAACGAATCTGGGCACGGCTGTGAGTTTGAATGGAAGTGGCGTTGCAACCGTGAGCACCTCGTCTCTGAGTGCCGGCACTCATACGATTACGGCGGAGTATGGAGGCGCCGCCACGTTCGACCCGAGCACAGGCACATTGGCCGGTGGACAAGTCGTTCGTCCGATTCCCACACTGTCGATCAATGATCTCGCTACCACTGAGGGCGATTCGGGAACTAAGTCTTTAAACTTTACCGTCACTCTTTCGGCGGCGAGTAATCTGACAGTAATCGTCGATTTTGCAACTGCCGACTCAAGCGCGAACGCCGGATCCGATTATGTAGCGGCGACTGGAGGGTTAACCTTCAACCCGGGTGACACAACGAAGACAGTGACGGTTACCATTAATGGCGATACTACAAACGAACCAGACGAGACGTTCGTTGTGAATCTCACTAACGCGGTGAATGCCACCGTTAGCGATAGCCAGGGCGTTGGCACCCTCGTCAACGATGACGCACCAGTGTTATTAATCGACACGACGACCGGTCGCGCAGCCGCTCTCGATTCTGTACATCTCACGCGCGATGAATTCTCACTGCTCGCGTTCAATTTAGGACTCGCAGATCAACGCCGCCGCATTTCTCTGTTTGTCTGGCGATTGCAATTGCTTCCGAGCGATACGGCGGCAAACCTGACTGTCACCGCAGAAGACGGCGTTGGAGGTGTTTACACGTTGCCGGTTGAGCACATCAGTCAGTTCAGTGCTGTTCCGGACGTCACACAGGTTATCGTGAGGTTGCCGGACATTGTCGTAGGTGCGCCGCGAGATTTATCGGTTAGGGTGCAGTTGCGTGGTCCAGCGAGCAACAGCGCGATCATCAAGATCGCAGCACCGTGACCGGTGGTCGCTGCTTTCTCGCGGTCGAAATTTCTCCTGGGGCTTGGCCTCAAAAGTAACTACTTAGACCAAAAGCGCCTCGGCCCTTCAGGCCTTGGCGTTGTTTTGGGATACTTGACCAAGGGCGACGCGCTCCGCTTCGCTTCGCGCTTGCCTTGGCTTTCATATTTCGCGCCTTTGGCGCTCATAGGGCTTTACCTCGAATGGGCTCACTTCTATCAGTCGCGGGGACTCGTATGAATTTGCTGGGAATTATTTTTGCCGCCGCCATGATTGTTTTCTCACCGGTAAGTGTTTTGCCGCAGGATGTCAAAGCGCCGCAATTCGAACTCAAGGATCTCAATGGACGCATCGTCCGCTTGAGCGACTATAAGGGGAAGGTGGTCCTAATTAACTTTTGGGCCACCTGGTGTCCTCCATGCCGCGCGGAAATGCCAGATCTGGTGAGATACCAACGTCAGTACCGCAAGCAAGGTTTACAAATCATTGGCATCACTTACGAACCGGAAAGTAAAACTCGCTTACGTAGATTTGCCAGAAGTCTTAAAGTCAATTACCCTATCGTCCTCGGCTCCCCTCAGATCAAAGCACGGTTTAGTTCAGAGGAGACTCTGCCTCTGACCGTCGTCATAAATCGCGACGGTAAAGTAAGCGACGTGATCGTCGGCATACTTCTTCACGAAGAGTTCGACGAGAAGATCAAACCGCTATTGATGAAGAATGTAGAAGGAGGATAAGAAGTGCGAAATCGAATCATTAGTCTTGTTGTCAGTAGTGTTATGGTGATGACGCTGGGTGTGATTACTGCCGCAGCTTTCACCAAGACCGCCACCATTAAGGTTGAAGGAATGAAGTGCGCGAAATGCTCTTCATCGGTAGCTAAAGCGCTCAAGGCTACCGAGGGCGTTGAGGATGTACAGGTCAGCTCCGAAAAGGGCGAGGCCGTCATCAAATACGACGATCAGAAGTTGACCGAAGCCAAGCTCCGTGAAGTTATCAACGGCACTGGTTTCAAGGCGGTGGCAGAGCCGGGACAATAACATTGCCGTTAACTCATTAATGGCGATCGACTCGTCAATGGTTTTCTGTGCGGCGTGCCGTTCCTTAAACGGCACGCCGATTCTATATCCCACCAGATGGAGATCATCCTATGAAGTTAACGATTAACGTCGCGATCGTTTTCTTATTGCTAACACCTGCATTCGCCAACGCACAAAGCCACGGTAGCAAAGACGAGAAAACGAAGGAAGAGATACAAAAACTATTTGGCGATTTGAATGAAGCGATTACTAAGAAGGATCGAGCCCGGCTTGAACAGCTGTATGCAGACGAGTTTCAGTTCGTCCGTCCATCTGGCGCAGTTATCGATAAGACGAAGCAAATCAGTGGCATCATGGCCAATGATCCGCTCTTGGCCACTCCGGTTCCGGCTCCAGCGCACGATAGTCTCATGCTGTACGGTGACGTAGCTGTCGCGCGACATTCGGTTCGCGGCACTGCGGTCAGTAGCATCTTTGTAAAAAAGAACGGCCAGTGGCAACTACTACAGGCACAAGGGACGCGTCTGGCGCCGGAGCGCAATCCGATAAATCTCGATCCCAAACTGTTAGATTCTTTCGTAGGAAAGTATCAGTTTGGACCAAACGCGGTGGCGACAGTTACACGTGAGGGCGATGCTCTTAAGTGGCGCGGGGGAAACCGAATGCCAGTGACGCTGGTTCCTTTATCTGAGACACGCTTCTTCGCTAAAGAGACAGAAACGGAAATGATGTTCGTTAAGAACGAAAAGGGCCAGGTAACCGACGTCGTGTTAAGGGTAGGTTCGTGCCAAGACTCAAAGGCGACTAAGATGTAGTATGTGGAAAATGCAGAATCGAAATAGAGCTATTAAATCTCAAGCAATCGGAAGTCAAGCCATTGGCGCACAGGCATTCGGATCGTTGGCCGTTGGCGCTTTGGCCGTTGGGGCTGCTGCGGTAGGTGCTTTAGCAATTGGGCGGCTGGTTGTCGGTCGTTTGATCATCCGCAAATCGAGTGTGCGCTCGCTGGAAATTGAAGAGTTGAGCGTGGGGCAGTTGCGAGTCGGGAAACTGATTGTTACTGACGACTTGATCACTCCCGACAGATCTGGTCGTTGAAGCCTGAAAAGATTTCCTCGCTTACCGAATGAAGTACCTGCCGACTGCCATATTTTTTGGGTTTGTGGCTTTCATGGTTGCGTATTTATCGATCACTATTCCTGAACGAAGTCTGCTTTCATTTAGAATCTTCCAATAGGAGCAGGATCAATGATCAGTAGCGCCACCCAACGTTCGATCATTCGCTGGATTCACATCATCTTTGCCATTCCGATAATCGGTTACATTTACAGTCCGTTTGATCAAATTCCAAATTACGCGCCCGTGGTCCGGTTCGTCGCCGTTCCTGCGATTGTCATGACGGGACTTTGGATGTGGAAAGGCCACCTCGTTCGACGCCTCTTCTCGAAAAGCTCGGCCCAATAGGATCAATGCTAAAAATAGTGACGAAGATCGCCGGCGCAGTCCTTCTGCTGTGCGGCATGTTCCTCTTCTTTGTCGCTACTGTTGATATGACTTCAAATGTGCGCATCGCAGGTCCTATGAACGCTCCACCCAGAGATGGTTTGACTGATGGTTGGTATTTAGCGGCGGATATAGAGTGTTATGTTGCGGCGTATATCATCGCGCAATTGATATTGTTTGTGGGCCTATGGTTCGTCATTCAGCATTTCCGGAGACGAAGGCTCACTGAGGCGAATGTCAAAAGATAAACTCATCCCCCGGGGACGTGAGGCAAACCGCAAGGCGGCCTCCCGGCACGATGCTCGCTTCCGAGCGGCGTTTGGATTTGTATTTATAACGGCGAGTAATTCGTTTATGGCTCTAAGCTTTCGAGAAAAGAGACAAAGATCGCGAGATTCGCTTAACAATGCGAGTGAATACGTACGTAATTCCATCGACTTCTCGTAGAGCTCTCGATCACGACTTGGCTCTTGTGATTTAGTCATTTGAGGCTCGTTTGTAGGCATCTTTATTCCTTTGTACGTCTGTACCTCGCTCAGGTGCCGGCTTGATTTGCGAAAACTCCGCTCGCAGAACCGAGTAACACTCGCACGCCACTGACTCCAGCGCCTCCCGATTGACGATATGGAGTTGGCCGCGCCGGTATTCGATTGCATGCATCTCCTGTAACAACCCCGCTGCGACAGTGACGCCGGCACGTCGAGCGCCAACTCTCGATGCGATCAATTCCTGAGTTAATCTCAAATTTATATCGCCAACTCGATCATGGATCATCAACAGCCAGCAGCAAAGCCGTTCAAGAAGTGTATGCCGGGTATTGCAGACACTCCGTTGAGAGATTTGGATAACCATCGAACGGTAACAACTCAAAAACGGCTTTAGAGCCTCCCCGTTTCGAACGAATAAACTATCTAATGTCCGGGCCTCAACCTGCGCTGCTTCTCCGCTGATCAATACCCAATTCCATTGTTTGCTCACGCCACTGCCAAGAATCGCGGACAACCCTACAAGCCCCTCGAAGCCGACCATCGAGGTCTCGAAAGTAGTCCCGTCCTCCATGATCGCAAGATTCGATACCACGGAGTTGAGCGGGAAATACACAGAATCTATTTTGTCACCGTGCTCATAGAGAACCTGATTTGTTTCGAGCGAAACGATGCGTGAGTCAATAAAGAGGTCAGGAGCAAACTCGTAGCTAAGGAGAGCATTAAGTAGCTTATTTGTAGAACGGAGGATCTCTATTCCGCTGTACCGGGGTTCAGCGCGGCCAAAACTCTCACTTTCTTTAATAAACCTAGACACTCGTAGCTTTCCTCACGGCATTGTACGCTCTTCGTCAGTTAGTACAAGGTAATTTCAGATAGTCCATGCACCACACATCACTTGTCAGAATTTTCAGGCGTTAGCCTCACCTTTCTGCAACTAGTCCTTTCTCAAACCGCTGCTTTTCAGCACTTTTTTCATTCAGTTGATAAGAACTCGTTTGGAACATCGGTTGCCAAAACACAAGTAGTTTGAAAATAGGAGATTGTTTGTGAGTAAGAAATATTTAGCGATAACACTTTCAATAATCATCACTGCACTGAGTTTCGGTTTGCCCGCGACAACGTCAGCACAATCGACTGCGGAGATTGAGAAGATACGAGCGAAGGTTCAAACACTCTCAGCGAGCAAAGAATCGCAGGTCCAAGTCAAGTTTCGCGATCGCATCAAGGTTAAGGGTTATATCGAGTCCGTCGAGCCGGTGACCTTCAAACTCAGGGATCCGAAAGACGGAACGTCGCAGTCAATCGCTTATTCCGAAGTCGAGAGCGTGAGTAAGGCGGATGGCGTCTCTACAAAGACCTGGCTAATTCTGGGTGGAGTGGCAGCAGGCGCAGTTACGACGTGGCTGATCGTCAAACCCGCAGTATGTGACGGTGGCGCTCAAACCCGCGGGATCTGTTGAGCTAAAACTCTCCTCAAACATTTTAGTGCTAAAATCGTTCTGCTTTTTATGTATTGCCCACGATGCGGAAAAGCCGAACAGGTGGCTGAAACTTATTGTCGTCAGTGCGGACTTTTTCTGCCCGATCTTTCGAAACCACTCAAACGCGAGCTTCCGCCTGAGGATCATCTACAAGCGAACACGGTTCTAAATTCACTAACCATACTCGTGAGTTTTACCTTGTCGATTTTGCTGTTTGCCCTCAGACCGGGGTCGCATCCGCTGATCTATACTACGGCTGGACTTCTGATCGCGATCGGCGCGTGGCACATTCAGACTCTCATCAGAACCCAGAAGCTCAAAAAGCAGTGGAAACGAAGAGCGCCCCTGGCTGGAGTCGAAACGGGATTGCCCGAACCAGGGCGGGCATTCAAATCCGCGTCAACCGCAAAGTTATTGGACCAGGCAGACTTCTCGGATGCAGTTCCAGCGAGTGTGACGGAAAATACTACGAAGCATTTGGTTGAAAGATCACGTCCAAAGGATTCGTAAGGCTCGATCTCGAGATCCTCCTGCGTAATGAAAAGAAAACGCCTGGTCTTTTCTCTTCTGACTCTGCTCGTCATCCCAATTGCTTGTTTTTGGATCGCTGGGACTGTTTTGACCAGTCGTGTCGATCATTTTGTCGGTGGTCCACCTGTCGATCTAGCTGCAAGACCAGTCCAGTTTCAGAGTCAGTCCGGCGCGGTCATTCACGGTTGGTTCATCCCCGGGACGAAAGGCGCCGGCGCGATCATCCTCATGCACGGTGTGC
>DASTVU010000663.1:0-12835 GCA_035758935.1 Pyrinomonadaceae bacterium
GCGAATCGTCGCTGCGATCGAAAACCACAGCCGTATCGCCACGCTCGGTCAACGCTTTCACGATCCACGATCCGATGCATCCCTGTGCACCGGTGATGAAATAGGTTTCAGCCATCAGTTGAGACGATAAAACTTTTCAGCGTTTTGGGAGAATATCTTATCGCGATCCGCATCGCTGAGGCTTTTGAGAATCTCCTGAAACGAATCGAGCACGCGATCATAGGAAGCAGCCAGCAGGCAAACTGGATAATCGCTGCCAAACATCATTCGATCCGGGCCAAAAGCTTCGAGGGCTGTGTCAACAAAAGGACGCAGATCATCTGTTTGCCACGAGTTCCAGTTTGCTTCAGTGACCAGACCGGAAAGCTTGCAGCTTATGTTTGAATAGCGCGCCAGCGGTTGCAGAGCTTGAGACCATTCCTTGATCTCGTTGCGTGCGATCGGCGGTTTCGCCAGATGATCGATCACTAACGAAAGATCCGGACAGCTTTCAGCGACGCGTGGAATGTGTTTCAGGTGTCGCGTGTGGACAAGGAGATCGTAAGAAAGACCGCGCTCAGCCAGGTATTTCAGACCCGCCAAAACTGCCGGTCGCACAAGCCAGTCATCATCCGGTTCGCTCTCGACTAGGTGCCGGACGCCTTTGAATTTCGGATCCACGCAAAGCTCGTCCAACTGCGTATCGATGTCCGGGCTCATGAGATCGACCCAGCCTACAACTCCGGCGATGAAGCTGTTTGCGTTAGCAAGCTCTAACAACCATCTCGACTCGGCGACACTGTTGCTCGCCTGAACCAGGATGGTTTTTTGGATACCGTTTTTCTGGATGATCGGAGCTAGATCGTTTGGGAGATAGTCGCGATAGAGGACCCCGAGATCACTGGACATCCACGAGTAATCGAAACGACCTACCTGCCAGAAGTGTTGATGGCTATCGATCATGTAACACGGATCAACGCGAATTTAAAAACCGGATTTACCCCATCACGTCTCGGGGCTTCTCGGCGCGCTTGCCTTCGTGGCTTTGCCGCGGCTCGCTGTCGCATTCTAGCGCGAACGTTGTAACGAGCTCTGGCGCGCGCTTTGGCAGGCCTACGAGCCGGATACGGAAATCATCCTGCTCAAACTTCACCGGTGTGTTGCTGCCATGCATCGTCACCGAACTGACTTTATTCAACAGATTGCCAATCACAACCGTTTCCCCGGGCCAGTAATGAACGTGCGCGTAGAGCGTGTTGCCCCGGCGCGTGAAGCTCAAATAGTTTCCACGACGCGGCTGGCAGTTATTCGAAAGACGAATCGTATCACTATGCGTCGCCATCCAGTCACCGACAGTCGTCAGAACCTGCACTGATTCGAGCGGGATCGAGCCGTCCTCGGTTGGACCAATGTTCAAAAGATAATTTCCACCGTCGCGTGCACAGGTAATCAGATTGCGGATAACCGTCGTCGGACTCTTCCAATTGCGATCGGCCTTGTGATAACCCCAACTATCGTTCAACGTCATGCACGATTCCCACGGCCGATTAGCTGACGCTTCAATGCGTTGTTCCGGAGTATCAAAATCCTCAGGAATCTTCGAACGATTGTTGAGGATGACGTCCGGCTGGAGCTTTCTCACCATCGTGTTCATCTCGACCGACTTCCAGCCTTTTGCATCGAGCGGCCACGGCACGTCGTACCAGAGGATGTCGATCTTGCCGTAGTTCGTCATCAGCTCTCTGACCTGCCCGTGAATGTAATCGACAAATCGACGCCGAGCGGCTTCGTCCTTCATGCAACGCGCACCATCTGGGTGGTGCCAGTCCATCAACGAATAATAAAAACCGACTCTTAATCCTTCAGCGCGTGCGGCCTCGACATACTCTTTCACCAGATCTCGACCCGGCGCTTTCTTTGTGGCGCAGTAGTTAGTCAACTTCGTATCGAAGTTGCAGAAGCCTTCGTGATGTTTGGTCGTCATTACCATGTACTTCATCCCGGCGCGCTTAGCCAACTGGGCCCACGCTTGCGCGAAGTTTGGCTTTGGCCTGAAATTGTTCGCGTACTGCTCGTATTCCTTCGCGGGAATGCCTTCATTCTCCATCACCCACTCGTGACGGCCGAGGGTGCTGTACAACCCCCAATGAATGAACATGCCGAATTTCGCTTCGTGCCACCACTTCATGCGGCGCGCACGGTCTTCAAGAGTGGAAGTCGTGGGAGCGCCCGGGTCTGCTGGTCGAGGCTCCTGTGCGGAAACCAGATCGAGCTTTGAATTGGTTGCGACAGCACCTGCAGCTGCGCCCATCAGGGCCAGGTAGTTTCGCCTGTTCATCATTGTCTCCTGAACTGAAGTAGTTTTCGACGAGAAATCTTAGCCACGGATTTATTTTGTTTGGTAGTGAGTTTCCGCCCGTCGAATGAGCGGAAGCAGTATCTGCGGAGGCCACTCGCCGAGTTGTTGGTAACTCCACTTCTTCTCGCCTGATGCGAACGGCTGCAAAAACTCAAATGCCTTGCGAATGCTGCGCCCGTCGCGTGTCTCGTAGTTCCACAGATCGACGCCGACGTTCTCACCCAAACGGGCGAGCCGCATCAAACCGTCGAGATTGCCGACGCTGTAACTCCATGCTCTTGTGCGCGCGAGCTCGAGCGGTTGCCGGCCATCAGGTTCGATTTGAACTGCGATGCGTTTCGTCTTGGCAGTTTCCAAAACGGATTTCGCGAGATCGGTCTTCCCGAGAAACAACGCGAACGAAACTACCTGCACATCATAAAAAGTGCCGTGATTATTTTTCGCCGCTGCTTCGTCACGACCGTTTTTGCTCTCCAGCATCCACTGCAGGAACTTCGCGAACCACTGTTCCATCCCCTTTTGATCACTCGCGGTCCATGCCTTCGAACCCGCCAACAAACCAATCGCATCAACAATCCGCGTCAATCCGCGTGTCTCGATCAAGCCGATGCCGCGGCCAGTGTTGAGACCGGGAATCGCCTGCGCGAATTGCAAGCTGGGATTCATTCGCGTGGCCGGATCGAGAAAGAACACACGCAACAGCGCAGCAGCTTTAGCCGCGTACTCTTCATTCCGCATTGAGTGATACGCAAGCGCCAGCGTCTCGACCGCCGATTCAATCTGGTCCAAGACACGATGATCCGTAATCTTGTCAATCTCAGGATTGCGTTCGCCGTCACGGCGGATGTAAGGCAAACCGTTGGGACGATTCGGATCGGGCCAGAAGTAAGGCGCCTGGCTCATGTAGTCGTGCTTGTCGCCACTGGGCGGCGTAGTGGCTTTGCTCGTGACGGAGAATGGCCCACTCGTCAACGCCTTTCGCGCATCGCGTTCGAGTTTGACGAGATCGGGAGCGAGTTGCTTCGCGTCGAGAATAAAGACGCGCGGATTTGTTTGGGCTGATGCGCTAATTGGAGACATCAGGACTGCTGTAACCAACGCAATCCTGATAACACGGGTTACTGCCATTAAAACATCAGCCTCAACGCCTGATTGATAACATGGCACTGGTCTCCAAATGTCAATCAGAAATTGATTCTCAATGAAGCTTGCATGACGCGTGGCGAACGCGCCGCACGGGGTGTTCCGAATGTCGTAGTCGTTTGTTTGCCGGCAGCGTCAAATGTCATCGCACCGTTGATGTCGGTGAAGTTCGCACGATTGAAAACGTTGTAGGTTTCCCAACGCAGTTGAATTGCACGGTTTTCTCCCAGACGGAAATTCTTGAAGAACGCAACGTCGCTGTTAAAGATAGAGGGAAGTCGGATCAGATTTCTCTGCAGATTGCCAATGCTTCCAATTGTTCCAGGCTTCCCGAAACACGAAGTGTCGATCACATACGGTGTTCCGTCGGGAGCAGAGGTTCCTGGCTTGTGATTCGGATCACAGATAACAACGGGCCGTGCATTGACTTCACCACCGGTAAAATCAGTGATGTTTGTCGCGGACGCGGTGCCGGCGTAAGTCCAGTTCAATCCTGTCCCGGTGCCGAATGCCTTTGGTTTACCGGTCGCGTAGGAAGTTGTACCTGAAATCTGCCAACCGTCGAACACTGCTTTGATAAATCTGTTATTGCCGAAGCGCGTGCTTAGTCTTGGCACATCCCAAATGTAGTTGAGAGTGAAGATATGAGTTTGATCGAAGTCAGCCGGCCCATAGTTAAATGCTCTGTAAGGGCGACCAAAGACTGCATCGCCATCATCGGCCGGACCATCTTTCGTGACGGTTTCAAGAGTCTTGGACCAAGTGTACGCAATGCCATATTGAAAACCCCGTGTGTACCGGCGGTTAACCTGAACCTGTAAACCGTTGTAGTTTGAGTTCCCTGTGTAAGAGATAACTTGAATGTCCTGATATCCCTGGAAGGGACGCAGAAAATCGTCAGCCAGAGCACCCAGTTGAGTGGATCCATTTACTGTAACCGCCGAAAACGGATTTCTGTTTTCGGGATGCAGATTGATAAATTTCGCGCCATCGGGAACACCGTTGATGTTGCGCTGTTCTCCCAGATGCCTGCTTTGAGATCCGACGTAACTGATCTCGATGACAGTTTTGAAACCGAGTTCCTGTTGAATGCCTAGCGAGTAGTTGTAAATAGTCGGGGTGTGGAAATTGGGATCGACCGCTCGCAGTGCCGTGGTCCTGGTAAGAGCGGTGCTAACAAGATTAGGAATTTGATCGATGTTGCCAAAATCGATGCGCGAATTGCTTTGAAACGGCACATTATTAACCAGGTTACCACCGGTGGTGCCGCCGCCCAGACGATACGTGTGATAGACACCACCCATCGTTCGCAGAACGGTTTTTCCGGTTCCAAAAAGATCCCATGCGAAACCAACACGCGGCTCCCAGCGAATACCGGGCGCTTTCATGAAACCTCTTGCGGCTCCCGGATCAGTCGATAACACAATCCCATTCAGAGGATCTCCAACTCCGGGCACAAAAGTGCCCACCAGATTTGTGTTGGTGAGAAGTTGGCCAGTAAGAGGATTCTGGGCACGTCGATTCGCGTTCGCACACGCAGCCGTGGCAGGAGTGCCGCCGACACAGAAAGGTCTGTAAAGGACTTGTGCCTTCTTCGGATCAAACTTGGTTGGATCAAAGTTGGAATACTCGAAATCTCGCTGCAGCCATTGGTTACTCCAACCCATTCGCAGACCGTAATTCACCGTCAGACTTCTGCTGATCTTCCACTGGTCCTGTCCATACCACTGGACCATTAACATATCGACGTTTGCGCCGCGGCGAGCCCTCTGTTCGTTGTACTGTGCGAAGTTTCCGATCAGTGCATTCGCATATGCGTAACCCGTATTTAATCCGGAGGCGGTGAAGCCACTATCGGTGCCACTGAAATTGAATGAACCGGACCAGTCGCCTCCTCGTGCCTCACCGTTCCGCACATGCTCGAGATACATACCAAATTTGTAACTGTGATCGCCGCGCGTAATTGACAGGTTGTCAGCGAAGGAAGGAAGAATGTAGTCGTTTCCGACCTCGCCCCAGCGTGATAACCAGTTGATCTGTGCGGGAGCAACTCCGAGCACGCCGCTCCAGTTTGTAACTCTGGGTATCAAACCCAGCGTGTTGTTGTCCGGAAATAATTGTGGCGCAGTGTAGTTAAGCGAAGTCTTCGTCAAACGCTCGATTTCACCGTCTCCCGGAATGAAGCCTTCAGAGTCGTGACGCACACCGACTGTGGCCTCGTTAACCATGCTGGCGTTGAAGATATGGACCCAGTTCAGCGAAAGACCGTTATCTTTGTAGAGATAATGGGACTCGATTCCCCATCTGCTCGCGTCGCCACCGGGCCAACCTGATGTTCCAGTTCCCAGGTTATCGGAAGTCCACCATTGCGCCTTTCCGTAAAAACTGTCTTTCTCCGATGACTTCACATCAAAGCGAATGAGCATGCTTCGTTTCGGCACGTCAACAGGGCTCTGGGCCACGTAGTTGTAAGCACCTCCGGCCGCCGTGCGCGCATTAATTGCATTCGGGAGAGGAAAGTAATTGAGAAGAGCCTGGCCGCTTTTGTTGAAACGTGCAAGAGGAATGATGTTCAATCCAAGCGGATTGCCGGGAGTTGCGCGCGTCGGATCGCGAAAACATCCGGTTTGATCCGTAGCGCTACAATTTCCCGCTCTCTGAGGATCCTTGATAAATACTTTGGCATTAGTTGAATTAATCGACTGAGAGAAATCACCCATTCTCTCTAAATCGGTCGGTACCGTCACAAAACGCGGATCCTGTGGTGTGATCTGGTGCGGCTTTTCATAAGAGAAGAAGAAAAACACTTTGTCGCGCAGTAACGCCTTTCCACCTTCACCAAACCGCGGCAGCGGTATTGGACCGCCAGCATTGAATCCCCAGATATTGTGACGATACAAGGGTCGCTTCAATCCCGCTTTGTTATTGAAAAATGGAGAGGCATTGAGCGCTTCATTGCGCAGGAAGTAGTAAGCAGTGCCACGATAATCTTTGCCGCCCCCCTTGGAGACGAGGTTTATCAACGCTCCTCCGTTGTTTCCATATTCAGCCGCATAGTTGTTACGGAGTACTTTCACCTCGGCAACGGCATCCTGGTTGATGGTCATGCTCAGTTTGTTGTTGCCACTCGGCTCACTGGCATTCAATCCGTCGATGGTGGAGACCGTTGAGCGTCCGCGCTGACCAGAAATGTTCGGAAGGTTTGTGCCGAACCCCTCGCCTACGGCTTCGATGTCGTCGTCGTTGGAGGTGCCTGGAATTAAACGCAACAACGAGGTGACGTCGCGGCCTTTGGTTGAAATGAGACTGATCTGGTCCGCTGTGAGTCGCGCAGTCAGATCGCTGCTCTCTCTTTCGACGATAGTGCCTTCGCTCGTGATGCTAACTGTCTCGCTAACTTGTCCCGGTTGTAGTTTGAGATCGCCGACTGCAAGGGTTTCGTTGGCGCTTAATATGAGCCCTTTTTGTTCGAGTATCTGGAATCCCTGTCGTTCGATACGCAGCGAATAGTTACCAGGCTGGAGGGCAGCAAAAGTAAAGCGGCCGTCGCTATCACTGCTGAGAGTCCTTGCTTCGTTCGTTTTGTCCTGGATCAGCGTGAGGGCAGCACCCGGCACTACAGCGCCGCTCACATCAGTAACAGTTCCGGATATTGAACCGGTAACACTTTGGGCACTGGCGGCGGTGCCTATGAGTAGCAACGCGACCACAGAAATGAGAGTTTGGATCGAGCGACGCATGACAGTGAACCTCCTTCGACTTTTGCAAAATCCTTCAGGATCGATCTGCTCTGCTAAATTGTCTCTAGTTAGGACAATTTAATTAAAAAGACGACGAGCCCTTCCGCTCAAATGCAAAACAAGTTTTCCGGTTATGACCGCCTTTTCGAACTACGGCGGAGGCAGCCGACACGCCTGGGGGGAACTATTTCGCTTCCAACTTCTTGTCGAGTTTCGCCCGCTGTTGCTCTTCCTCGATTGCAAAAGCTCTCTGGGCACGAACGATGTGCTCACGCATTGCTTCGCGCGCTTCTTCAGGTTTGCGGGCGCGAATGGCGCGATAAATTCTCCGGTGCAACTCGAGCGCTTCCTTGAAATCGTGCGCACGCTCGATTGTTTCGCGACGTCGCTCATACAAAATCGCGGAGACCATCTCCACGAGAGTCGCGAGGGTGGGATTTCCTGATGCGGCGGCGACGGCACGATGGAACGCAACGTCGTGAACGAGAAACTGCTGTGGATCTTCGAGTGCTGCAAACATGTCAGCGATCTGTTCCGACATGGTTGCGAGTTGTTCACCGGTCGCGCGCTCGGCAGCGAGTCCGGTAGCTCCAACTTCGAGGATCGACCTGGTTTCAAACATGTGCTCAAAACTGAAACCGTGCAACTGAGCCAGCAGACGCAGCGGTTCACTGTCGAGCGCAGGAGGTCCATCGACGATGAAAGTGCCTGCTCCCTGTCGCGATTGCAGCACACCCATCGAGATCAAAGAGCTCAAACCGGCACGTAACGAGGGCCGGCTGATTCCAAGTTGTTTTGACAATTCCCGCTCTGGCGGCAGTCGATCGCCGGGTTTCAAGTCCTCACGCTTGATCAGTTCGTACACACGAGCCACAACCTGTTCTGTCGTCTGTCCGGAACGAACCGGCGGCACGATCTTCAACTTGGAGCCCGGATTGGTCATAACAATTTACGACTGAGCGCGGAACTTATAATACCAATTCGGGATTGAGGTCAAGTATTTTGTCCACTGATGGGGCAAAATTTTAATCTGAGTGGTTTGTGGCCGGCATTACCGGTTGAAAGAGTGTGCGATTGCTGCCTCTGAGAGTTTGGTTCATAAACTTCTCATTCATGATCAGAAACGCGCCCAGACCGTGAAAGTCGTTGACGTACGCTTGCGTGCCAGATAATAGGAGAGAGCCGCGACATTCGTGCCTTCGCAAATATCGGTGAGGTAGGTCTGTGCGTCCTCGCGACCTAACGTGATTTTTGTAAGTACGCCCGCATATTTGCGCCGCGCATTTGCAGCACTGCGAACGACGCCTTGCGACGGACCAATCAGTCTTCGCGTAGACATGAACAGTGAAAGGAAATTGCTAACAGCGCAGTGACGACGATAAACCTCATTGTTTCTCCTCTTTGCTGGACAGGATTGACAAGATTTGTGCTAACTTATTCCGACCAACTACAGTCAGAGGAAACTATCGGTCAGCCCCAAATGGTTTGACCAATACCACAACTGCGGGAGAGAAGCAATGACCAAGTCTCGTGACGATCGTGAGGATCAGAGGCAAACGGATCACAACCCAGGCAGACGCAGGTTTCTGAAAGGCATGGGTATCGCCGGCGCCGGCGCTGCGATTGCCGACCATTTGTGGGTCGAAGCAGAAGCTGAAGAGAAAGCCGCAATGCCGGATACGCTCTCCGGATCAGTCAAGGTGGTTCTCGACGTCAACGGGCAGAAGCGCGAGGTTCAGGTCGAACCACGCACCACTCTCCTCAACACGTTGCGCAATCACCTTGAACCGGCAGTCACCGGTCCGAAACTGGTGTGCGACGTAGGAACGTGTGGCGCGTGTACCGTTTTACTTGACGGAAAACCTGTCTACTCATGTCTGGTACTCGCCGTCGATGCGACGAACAAAAAGATCACAACGGTCGAGGGACTGGGAACTCCTGAAAATCCAAATGCGGTGCAGGCAGCCTTTGTCGAGCAGGACGCTTTAATGTGCGGCTTTTGCACACCCGGATTTGTCACCACGATCTCTGCGTACTTGAAGAAGAACCCGAACCCGTCGCTAGCTGAAGTGAAGGAAGCGTGCAAAGGAAACTTCTGCCGTTGTGGCACCTATCCGAGAGTTTTTGAAGCGGCCCTGGCTGCCGCAAAAGGTTAAAGATTCTTCTCTGTGCAACCTCTGCGTTCTCTGTGTCTCTGTGGTTTTCAAGCCTAACGCAATAACCACCACAGAGACACAGAGAACGCAGAGGTTGCACAGAGAAATCCAGGTGAGAACAAATGCAACAACAGCCACAAGCACAACCGACTCCCAAACCTAAAAAGAAGATCCGCGTGCCGAGAGTCGTTAACGGCATCGAGCAGATGGTCGAGATTGAAGTCGACGACGATGGCGGCCCGGGTTGGGGACCAAACGACAAGCACAAGCTACTCAATCAACGCATCACGCGCGTCGATGGTCCACTAAAAGCGACCGGCGTCGCGCGTTACACGTACGATCAGCGTCTGCCCGGCATGCTCTACGCACGCATCCTGCGCTGCCCGCACGCTCACGCGCGCGTCACGAAGATCGACACAGACGCGGCTGCAAAGATTTCCGGTGTTAAGGCCATCATCCCGGCGCCATTGAGTGAACTTCGTTTCGCAGGCGCTCCGGTTGCCGCGGTTGCGGCCACAACACCCGAGATCGCGGGCGACGCACTGCGAGCGATCAAGGTGACATACGAAGTTCTGCCGCACGTGGTCCATGCGCATCTTGCAATTCGACCTAACGCGCCAAAAGTAGTCGCTGAAGAAAATAATCTTCAGGAAAAAGGAAAGAATGGCGACCCGCAGAAAGCCGAAGCTGCTTTCGCTAGTGCCGACACAGTCGTTGAAGGTGAATACATCACTGCACGTGTTCATCACGCGTGTCTCGAAACACACGGCATGGTGGTCGACTTTCGTGGCGGCGATACCGCAACGATCTACGCCTCGACGCAGGGAACCTTCACGATTCACGGCGACGCCGCCAAAGAGTTGGGACTCGCCGAAAGTGCTGTAACGACAACCGTCGAGCACATGGGTGGTGGCTTTGGCTCGAAGTTTGGCCTCGGTCTCGAAGGCATGCTCGCTTGCAGACTCTCCAAGCAAACAAAGACGCCGGTGAAACTGATGTTCACTCGTTACGACGAGTTTGTGATGGCCGGCAATCGCTCCGGTTCGTGGCAGAAGTTGAAAGCCGGTGTGAAGAAAGACGGCACGATCGTCGCACTCCAGGCGCGACAGTATCGTCTCGGCGGTCTCGGTCAGGGTTCACAAGCGGGACAGCCATTCATTTATCGCATGGGCGACACCTATCGTGAGGTCTACGCACTGCACACTAATGAAGATTCATCTGTGGCAATGCGCGCTCCGGGGTTTCCACAGGCATCGTTTGCGGTTGAGTCACTCGTCGACGAGCTTGCTTACAAAATCAAGATGGATCCGGTGGAGTTTCGCATAAAGAACCTGCGCGACGAGGTTTACCACCGGCAATTGAGACGTGGCGCCCAGGAGATCGGATGGTCCAAAAGAAATCCGGTCGCGGGTGGTAATGCTGGTCCATTCAAACGAGGAATGGGTTGCGCCGTCGGCGCGTGGGGCGGTGCCGGCAACGACCAGTGCAAGGTTGATGTGACGATCTCGCGCGATGGATCGGTGCTCGTTGCGGTTGGCACGCAGGATCTTGGCACCGGAACACGAACGTACACGAGAGCCATTGTCGCTGAAGAGCTTGGGTTGACGATTAAAAACATTCAGGAACGAATCGGCAATTCGAAGCTCGGCAACGCGAATCCGTCCGGTGGTTCCACCACTGCGCCGTCGCTGTCTCCGTCAGTGAAAGACGCGGCGATCAAAGCACGCCTGATGATGGCGGAACGTGTCGCGCCCTTACTCGGTAATCCAAAACCCGAAGAAGTGGTTTTTGCCGATGGAAAGGTGTCGGCGAAAGGACAGTCAATGTCCTGGCAGCAGGCTGTAGCGGCGCTACCAGCCGGAGGTATCACTTCGCACGGTGTGTGGCGTTCGGATCTGTCGTCGCGTGGAGTTCACGGCGTTTGTTTTGCTGAAGTCGAAGTTGATGTTGAGACTGGACACGTCAAGCCCATCAAGATGGTCCACATTCAGGACGGTGGTTTGCCGCTGAATCGTTTGACGTTCGAGAGCCAGATCAACGGCGGCATGATCCAGTCGTTGGGAATGGCGTTGTGGGAAGGACGCGTGATGGACGCGCAGCTTGGCATGCAGCTCAACCCCGGCTTTGGCGATTACAAGTTGCCGGGCAGTCTCGAGATGCCTGAGATGGTGCCGATCATCGACGATGATGACAAACGCGAAGCCGTGATCGGAATAGCCGAGGGTTGCATCATTCCTGCTCTCGGTGCGCTTGTGAATGCGGTCTTCAATGCGACCGGCGTGCGCGTGCGCGAGACGCCGGTAACGCCTGACAAGATTTTGATGGGGTTGATGAACCCCAACATGCTGAGCCGCGGATAACACGGATCGAGGACGGATAAAACAATGAAAGCATTTGAGTGGACTAATCCGGCAAACGTTAATGAAGCTGTCAAAATGCTGAACGTCGCTTCGCCGGGTGATATTGACGAGGCGCCGCGACCGATTGCAGGTGGGCAAGACTTGTTGACGACGATGAAAGACTACACATCGCGTCCGGTTCGGCTTGTCAATCTCAAAAATATTTCCGGTCTCAACAGCATCACGCTCAACGCGCGAGGATTAACAATTGGTGCGCTTGTTACGTTAACCGAGCTCGAAGAGCACGCGGGTGTGCGGAAGAGTTTTCCGGGGCTCGCTGAAGCCGCACACTCAATCGCGACGCCGCAGATTCGCAATCTCGGGACCGTGGGCGGGAATCTTTGCCAGCGGCCGCGGTGCTGGTACTTCCGGCTCGAAGAAGTGATCTGTTTGAAGAAAGGCGGATCGGAGTGTTACGCAGCGAGCGGCGAGAATAAGTACAACGCGATTATTGGCGGTGGTCCATCGTTCATCGTTCATCCATCGGATCTCGCTCCGATGCTGGTGGCGCTTGGGGCGACGGTCAGTGTCACAGGAGCTACAGGAAAACGCGTTATTCCCCTCGATAAGTTTTTCACGCTGCCAACTGAAGGAAATATCCGGCGTGAGAATGTTTTGAAAAACGACGACATCATCACGCAGATCTACGTTCCGTCGTCTGCTCTTGCGGCAAAGTCGACGTACTTGAAATTCAAGGAACGCGAATCGCTCGACTTCGCACTCGCGTCCGCAGCGGTCGCTTTGCGGTTAGGACCGAACCAGGCGGTGAGAGAATCGCGAATTGTTCTCGGCGGTGTAGCGCCGGTACCCTGGCGCGTTCCTGCGGCAGAGAAGTTTCTGGTTGGCAAGAAATTGACGCCCGAGGTGCTTGCCGAAACTGCGAAGATCGCACTCGCGGAAGCGAAGCCTCTCGAGAAAAATGCGTACAAGGTCCCGCTCACACAGACGCTCGTGCGACGCGCGTTAGCGAAAGCGGCCAATGTTCCGGCTAGCGTTTAGGAGACGATTATGGCAAACGAATCAGTTGAACCACTTCAATCGCCGTTCTGCGGATCGTTG
>DASTVU010000664.1:0-4702 GCA_035758935.1 Pyrinomonadaceae bacterium
TTCCATGAAAACTCAAACGCTTTCGGCGTCGACGTTCCCGGCAAAATGTCGTGAAACTGACCACCCATCACGAGCGTCCACGCATTGTTCAACCGTTCCTGCGGATACACGCGACTGCCCAACCACATCGCGCCGATCGAAGCCTTCTCAGCCGCGTCCGCAAGCAGTTCGTTTTTACGATTCCAGCGTTTTTGATAAGCCTGCGAAGTGATCGAACCGGCGGAGTGATCGGTCAACAACAGATCGCCTTCGTAACGCGGCAGTTTCTTGATGTGCTCGGGACGAATGTTGAGAAACATCTGTTCGGCTGTGGATGAGATGACCTTCAGTGGTCCATCACCGAATGCAGTTTGTGCGCCAACGAGTGCACTGTTTTTCGTGACGATCGCTTCCATCATGCGCACGGAGTCTTCGCGCGGCGCGCCGCCCGTGTCGCCGGTGCCGTAATAGTGGTAGTCAGTAAAGAGCCCGCTGACTTTGCCGTTTCGATCTACACGTCGCGGCCAATCGACCAAATTGCTTCCGGCATTTAGAAACGCAGGTGGACTCTTGCTGATGTCTTCCCTGATCTGACCGCCATAACTTCCGGGATTCAGCGCCGCAACGATGCCGCGACCGTCAGGTCCCTGCCACCAACCGACGTTCCACGGAATTCCACGCGGCGTTTCCTCGATCGAGCCTCGGCCACCTACATTAGCCGCAGAATTCCAGGTGAGTTTCTGTGTGGAGAATCCCTTCAAGCCGGCATGCGCGAGAATGCTCGGAAGTGATGCTGGAAACCCGAAACAGTCGGGCAACATGTACTCCGCACTCGTCTTGCCAAACTCACGTTGAAAAAATCGATTGCCGTAGAGTATCTGCCTAAAGATCGACTCAGCCGACGGCACATTCACGTCGCCTTCTTCCACCGACGAGCCTGCGGGAAACCACCGACCGGCGGCAACATATGTCTTCAAACGCGCATAATCCGAGGGCCAGTATTCCTTCATCATGCGATAACGATTCGCGCCACTGAAGTTGAAGACGTAGTTCGGATACTTGTCGAGGAGTGCGAAGTTATCGTGCAGCGTCTTCGGGATGTACTCATTGATGACGCGCGGATACTCCCAACGCCATTGCGTGTCGAGATGCGAGTAAGCGACGACATAGAGCGTTGGTTCTTTCGTGAGATCGGGTTGAGTTGACTGGGCCGAAACGGCCAAATAACTTGCGAGTAAAACAGCAATAAGCTTCGTTACTGCTCGCATGCGCATGGGGCTCCTTTTGATCGACAGCATAACAGAACCGCGTGCTAGAATGCGCGACCATGACTATCTCGTTCACAGATCGCGTGACCGTCCCTGAAGGCGTGCTGATTTCGCATCTGCAGGAAGAGTCGGTAATTCTGAATCTGGAAAGCGAACGCTATTTCGGACTCGACGACGTCGGCACGCGATTCTTAACTGTCCTCACGACTTCGGAATCTATTGACGCAGCTCATCAAAAATTGACTGCCGAGTATGACGTCGATCCACATGTGTTGCGCGACGATCTTCTCGCGCTCGTTGAGAAACTAGTCGATCAAGGCCTCTTAATCCGTACCTAATCCGTGAAGATCTGTGCAAACGCTCTGACTGATGCCGACTTGATCCTCCATGCCTATGAAAAATGGGGCGACGACTGCGTCAAACACCTGCTGGGCGACTTTGCATTTGCAATCTGGGATGACCGTCGGAAACGTCTCTTCTGCGCGCGCGATCACTTCGGGGTAAAACCATTCTTCTACACTCACACAGGAGACATCTTCAACTTCAGCAGCACACTGAACGAGCTAAAAGTCTCCACTGAATTGAACGAGATCGCGATTGGCGACTATTTGTTGTTTGGGGTTAACCAGGATCAATCAACTACAGTCTTTAAAGACATCCAGCGTCTGCCGCCCGGACACACTCTCATCGTCGAGAATAAGCAAATCAAGATTCAGCGTTACTGGACGCCGTCGCTTCCAGCGGAAGTGCGTTTCCGAGATCCAGAAACTTACGTTGAACGTTTTTCTGAGCTCCTGGAGCGCGCAGTTGCTGATCGCCTGCGTACGGATCGAGTTGCGATATCGTTGAGTGGTGGTCTCGATTCGACCAGTCTCGCCGCGATCGCCTCAAAGCACACAGATGTCGCTGGTTTTACGGTCGTATACGACAGTCTGATCCCGGACGAAGAGCGTGGCTACGCCAGCCTGGCAGCAAAGCATCTCGGTATTCCGATTACGCATTTAAATGCTGACGCGTATTCGTTGTTTGACGGTGAGATGGACCAGGCAGAACCGTTTCTCATCTCCCCATTGACCGGCCAGTTCAACGATCTCTTGCGACTCTGCGCGGCTTTCAGTCCGGTTGCGCTCACCGGTTACGACGGCGACGCGTTCATGAACGAACCTCGCGTCAAGATCAGGACACGGATTGGACGGATGCTTCGCAAAAACGATTATCACGGATTTTTTCCGGACTGGATCGATGAAGAGTTTGCGTTGCGGACGAATTTGCGAGAGCGGTGCGAGCAGTTCTGGTCGGTTAAACCGACTGGGAAACGGCCTGCGGCAATGAGCGCGTTGAATTCTAAAGTCTGGACGTCGCTCTTTGAAGGCTACGATCCGGGCGCGACGAAATTGAATTTAGAAGTGCATCATCCGTTTCTCGATGTGCGTTTGGTTGAGTACTTACTGGCGATACCCGAGGTGCCGTGGTGCGTGAATAAGCACATCCTGCGGTGTGCGATGAAAAATAAACTACCTGACGCCGTACTTAATCGTCCAAAAACAGGTCTTGCCGGCGATCCGGCTCTTCAATTGGTGAGGCGCGCTAGTGTAAGATGGCTCGACAGTTTTGAGGTCAGTCCACAGCTCAGAGCTTTTGTTAACCTCGATCGCCGGCGACCGTTAATTGAAGAAGAGACTTCCGATCGCCTTTGGGCAAGTCTTAGAGTGTTCGCGTTGAACTATTGGCTTACGCACTCCCGACCCACTGTTCAACGAAAGTCAGAAACGACAGGTGAACAATTGCAGGACCTCAAGCTCCTAAACTGCCTGAACATGGAGACAATGCATGGAACTTAAACCAGAAGCCGCTGGAAAGGAACACGAGACCAAAAAGCCATACCACAAGCCGGAAGTAGTCGTTTACGGAAACATTCGTGAGATCACCAAAAACGCCGGTCCGAAAGGCAATCTTGATGGCGGTGGTGGTGCAGCAGCCGGTCCAAAAACCGGAACCTGATCTGTCATGCATTACCGGTGCTCGCTCTATGGCCTCGGAGTTATCGCCAATAGGCCAATTCCCGGAGTTCCCTCTTCAACAATAGCATCGGAAGACGTTTGCATATCCTTCGGTTCACTACCTTCGTGGCTTAGCGATGTCGCAGCCACGCAGATCGAGACCTCCTATATCGCAGAACACAAAAGCGAATGCGGTGAACCTGCCTTGCGCGTTTTCCGTGTGCTCGACGGGAAGTACTACAGGTTCAACTACGCCGATGAAACAGAGTTTTTAGTCGACCGGGCAGGCACGGAAGTTTGGGCACACTGGTCTGCTCCACTCACACTCGAAGACACAGCGACGTATCTACTCGGTCCCGTGATGGGTTTTGTAATGCTCCTGCGGGGAATTGTTTGTTTACATGCGAGCGCGATTGCAGTTGGTGACAAAGCGATCGCGTTGTTGGGTCCGGCAGGATCAGGTAAGTCGACTACAGCGGCAGCGTTTTCCGAGCGCGGCTATAGCATTCTTGCTGAAGATGTCGTGACGCTTGACGATCGTGGAGATCATTTTTTGGTGCGACCGGGATATCCGTGTATTCGTTTATGGCCGGCTTCGGTGAGGGCACTTTATGGATCCGAGACGCATCTGCCAAAACTCACGCCTAACTGGGACAAGTGTTATCTCGATCTAAAGAATCAATTTCACGATGAGCCTTTACGGTTAGGTGCGATTTATCATCTCGGCGAACGACGTCACGATGCGGTTGCGCCTTTTGTTAAAACTCTCGATCGATCGGAAGGATTGCTCTCGCTGATCGCAAACACCTATGCAACGAAGTTGATGGATAAGCAGATGCGCGCGCGGGAGTTTGAATTGTTGACGCGTGTTTTGAACAACGTTCCTCTGAGACGCGTGGCGCCGCATGCAGATCCTGCACGCATTCCCGAGTTGTGTGAGACGATTCTTAACGATTTTGGCCGCGGATTACACGGATCTGCGGCTTGATATCCCATGTATAGCGTTCATTTTTACGGGCAGATGCTTCGCGATGCGACGCGGATGGAGGCGTATACTGCGGCGTTGCGTCGAGTAGTCAAGCCGGATTCCGTGGTGATGGATCTCGGCTGCGGGCCGGGAGTGTTTGCACTACTCGCGTGCAAGCTCGGGGCACGACGCGTTTATGCCGTGGAACCTGAGAACATTGTCGGTCTCGCACGTGAGGCTGCGGCTGCAAACGGGTTCTCGGATCGCATTGAATTCTTCGAGAAGTTGTCCACCGAGATCACGCTACCCGAACCAGCAACCGTCATCATTTCCGATCTACGTGGCGTTCTTCCGTGGTTTGAACAAAACGTTTCTTCAATCATCGATGCGCGTGAACGGTTGTTAGCGCCTGGAGGCGTGCTCATTCCACACCGCGACGTTTTGTGGGCATCAGTGGTGGAGGCTCCAGAGCAATACACGGAGATTGT
>DASTVU010000665.1:0-2859 GCA_035758935.1 Pyrinomonadaceae bacterium
ATTCACCGGAAGTATTCCCTTGCCTTCTTTGCCGGTGCTTTCAGCGATCAGCTGTTCAATCCACAAACCGAGTGTCTCTAGTTTTTGATCGATTACGAGCGTGAGTTTGTCACGTCCTTCATTCGCGTAATTGCCAATCGCTGTTCCCAGCTCCACTGCTGGAGTAACTGCCTTTGCGGCGAGACGCGCTGCGTCGAGGAGGTCGCGAATATCAAGTCCCATCAATGCTGCGGGGACCATGCCGAAGTAAGAGAGTGCTGAGTAGCGTCCGCCAATGTCGGGTTGGTTAAGAAACGTACGATGAAATTTGAGTTCTTGTGCGGTTTCAACTAGTGGCGAACCCGGATCAGTAATCGCGACGAAGTTGTCGCCTGGGTTATCTCGACGTTTGCTGACTTCTTCGTACCAGAATTTGTAGAAAACGTTCGGCTCAGTCGTGCTACCGGATTTTGAAGCAACAACGAAAAGACAACGCTCGACGTCGATCCGTTCCATGAAGCCGGCGATAACATCGGGGTCGGTTGAATCAAGTACAAGCAGCTCCGGGAATCCCGCTTGTCTGCCGAATGTTCTTGCGAGCACCTCCGGGCAGAGCGATGAACCACCCATGCCGCAAACCATCACGTGTTGAAAACCGCGATCGCGAACAGACCTGGCAAAGGCGACGAGATCGTCAACAACGCCGATCATTTCGTCAGCTACAGTTAACCAACCCAGGGAGTTTTTGATGTTTTTGACGCTATCCTCGTCAGACTTCCACAGCGAAGCATCTTTCTGCCAGATGCGTTTGGCGAGATCATTAGGATTCATGATGGAGGCAGTGTAACATTTTACAGGATGACAGGATTTTCAAGATTTGCGAGATTGTGTAGTGCAAATCTTGCTAATTTTGTTAATCCTGTAAACCGATGACCACCCCAAAGCGAGCGCTGATCGTTGTTGACGTCCAGAACGACTTTTGTCCCGGCGGGACACTCGCAGTGCCGCATGGCGATGAAGTTGTCGAGCCTTTGAATCAAGTCATCGATGAGTTTCTCGATCGCGGCGAGCCTGTCTACAAGAGTCGCGACTGGCATCCGCCAACGACGAAACATTTCGCGGATTATGGCGGTGTATGGCCCGCCCACTGCGTGCAAAACACAAAAGGCGCGGAGTTTCATCCTGCTCTGCGCAACGATCCGCGCATCACTGTCATTTCAAAAGGTCTGGGCGACACAAACTGTTACTCTGCGTTCGACGAAACGGACCTCCTGGCCCAACTTCGACAGCAAAACGTCGAAGAGGTCGTCGTCGGTGGACTTGCCACCGACTACTGCGTCAAGTCAACCGTGCTCGATGCCATTAAGAATGGCTTCAGAGTAAAAGCGTTAAGGGATGCAATGCGAGCAGTCGATGTCCAACCCGGCGACGGCGAACGCGCGATTGCAGAGATGCGCGAGGCCGGCGCCGAGATCGTATCCACAGATTACAGAGTTAAGTCTGCGAAATCTGCGTAATCTGCATATTCACACCTAAATGGGAACACTCAATATCGATCGCTACCACGCCGCGATGGGCGATGCGTCGTTCAAGGATTGCACACGCCTGCACGATCAACGACTCAGCGATGCGGAAGCGACATTCTATGTAACTCAACGCAAGATCCCGTTCGCTCCGTGTTTGGGCCATGAACGACTGGTCCGACTGCTCGTCGACAGCCAGATCGATCGTCCGCGTCTACGTTTCCTCGAACAGGATCGCGGCGGTCTGCAACTCTTCGCGGAAGCAATTGAAGACATTCAGTTCGTCGGCAAGATCAGAGCAGTGCGACCCGGAACGATCGTTTTTGCCCAGGAACCATTTGCAGACATCACCGGCGCATTCGGCCTGACGCAGGCGCAGGAAATCAAGTTTGAGCACGCGTTTGATCTGCCGATGACGACTGCGAGCACGGCGATGCAGTTTCGCATGGCTGCCGGAGAGAAACGCTGGCTCTCCGATTTCTCACTACGTCGCAATGGCGACATCGAGCGCGCAGTCGATATTGCTGTTTACGCGTTCATCGGTGGCTTCAACGACACGTCTAATCTCGAAGCAGCACACCGGCTCGACATTCCCGCCGTCGGCACCGAAGCTCACTACTGGCAACAAGCCTACATCGAGTACATGGACCAGCCGGAGATCGAGCCGCGCACAGGCAAACCAAAACACTTCGAACAAGTCGCGTTCGAACGCTGGCTCGATGCCAATCCGAACGGCACAACCCTCCTGCTCGATACTATCGACGTGTACACGGGCGCGGTTCACGCGGCAATGGCTGCGACTTCAACTGAAGCGAGACGTCGTGCATTCAAAGGTTTCCGTGTGGACTCAGGAAATCTGGCGGAACTCGGCGAATGGTGCCTGCGGTTCTTTGCCGCCAACGGGTTGACGGGACTGCGCGCGAATCTCACCGGCGATCTCACAGTTGAGAAAGTCAAGAAGATCGTGGCCGAGTTTCCTGAAGTCGCCGGCTTTGGCATCGGCACAAAATTGTCGAGCGAGATTCCAGCCGTTGCCGGAGTAATATTCAAACAATGTGTGATGAAGGGACTGCCGACACTCAAAGCATCGAATTCAGAAGATAAGATCACGCTGCCCGGAATGCTGCAGTTATTTCGCGGCACCGATGCTCGGGGAATGTACGTTGGAGACGTCATCGGGCTCGACAGTGAGGAAGTCGAGATTCCGGGCGCCGTTCAAGTCGATCGACTGCTGGTTCCCTTCTGGGAAAACGGGCAACACTCTTCGATCCCGTCAATCGAGAAACAAAAGGTATTTGTCGAAGAACAACGCCACCGCTTCGCCGACATCGAGAATTATCCACGGCAACTGAGCGCG
>DASTVU010000666.1:0-3562 GCA_035758935.1 Pyrinomonadaceae bacterium
ATGATCGTATTGAAGAAGCGATCAACATCAGCGACAAGCATCGCAAGTCGCACCTGGCAATGGTCGTCAGCAGCGGCTTGCAGGAGTTTCGCGCTCATGAAGCGTCGAGCGACATTTCCGGCGATGAGATCGAAGCGTCGAAGCGCGCTCTGCAGCGAGCGATCGCGATTAAGACTGCCGAGTTCAAACGCGGCCTTTCGGGTCTCGCAACGATCGGTTCCACGGCACCCTTTGTGGGTTTGTTCGGTACCGTGTTCGGCATCATCAACGCGTTCCGCGGCATGAAGAACGCAGAGTCGGCCGGTATCGCGGCGGTCGCAGGCGGTATCTCGGAAGCGTTGTTTACGACGGCGCTCGGATTGTTGGTGGCGGTTCCTGCGGTGTGGCTGTTCAACTACTTCACCGGCAAGGTCGATGGCTTTGTGGTCGAGATGGATAACTCAGCGTCAGAGCTCGTTGACTACTTCATCAAGAACCGGACGAAGCAGTTGAAAGCGTAGTTTCGTTTGCACGTGAAACGCCGGGAATGGTGAACCCTTGGGTGCGGCCCAATGTGCCGAATGAGGCGCCGCACCAGCGTTTACCGCTAATTAAAGGAGATTAGTTATGGGAATGTCAGGTGGAGGCGGCGGACCGGGCGGTCTTCAATCCGAAATTAACGTCACGCCGATGGTCGACATCATGTTGGTATTGCTGATCATCTTCATGGTGGTCACGCCGTTCCTGCAGCAGGGCATCACCGTTGCGCTGCCGAAGAACATGAACAATCCGGACGTCGACCCGAACATCATCAAGGAATCGTCGATCGTGATCTCGGTTCCCAACGATGGCGAATACTATCTTGGCAAACAAAGGCTGGCGAAAGAGCAGTTGGGTGAGAAGGTCGACACGATGCTCAAGGGCATCAAGAACGAGCAGGATCGGATCGTCTACATCAAGAGTGGTGTTGGCGTGAGCTATGGCGACGTTGTCAATGTCATTAACGAGGTCCGCAAGCTCGGAGTCGACAAGATCGGGCTGGTCGCCGACAAGAAAAAAGGCGGAGCGGCAGCAAAGCCAGCAGCTTAGTAACGCTCTTATTTACGAGGAGAATTATAGATGTCGACGATGGGTGATCATAGTGATATAGAGAAAAGAAGCAGTACGACGGCCCAACCGTACATTAACGTCACTCCGTTGATTGACGTTTTGCTGGTGCTGCTGATTATCTTCATGGTCGTTACGCCGCTGAAACCGAGCCGTTTCAAGGCTGACATTCCGACCCAGCGGGATCCCAATGAAGACCTGAGCAAGTTGAAGCCAAATCCACTAACTTTGGTCGTCTCGATCTCACCTGATCTGCAGATCAAACTCAATCAGGATAATATGGGTTCGGTGAACGACACTGCGCCATTGGCCCAGAGATTGGCGGCGGTGTTTAAGGAGCGGAAAGAAACCCGTGCCTACAAAGTCGGCATGGAAGCGCGCTCCGATGTGAAAGACGATGAGCGCATCGAGAAGACCGTTTTCGTGAAGGCGCCGAGGGCGACGAAATACGGCGACGTCGTAAAGGTTATCGACGCCATCAAGGGAGCAGGCGCAAGTCCGGTTGGATTGCAGGTTGACGATCTTCCTTAACAGGTCTTACTTAAATTTGGAGTCACGTATAAATGAAACTCTCTCAGACCAGGATCGCCATAGTTTTGGCGATCCTCGTTGCCACTAGCTCCGGGTGCGGAGTTATCAATCGAATCCGGGCCAAGAATCAGTTGAACGAGGCCGCGCGCGCTTACCGTGAGGGTAGATTCCCGGAGGCCGAAAAGCACTCACGAGAAGCTGCGTCATTGGATCCCGACAACAAGACCGCTCCGATGTTTATTGCTCGGACGATTCATGCGCAGTATCGCCCGGGCGTCCAGACTCCTGAAAACATTCAAAGAGCCCAACAGGCAATCGACGCCTACCAGCAGATTCTTCAGAACAATCCGAAGGACGAAGAAGCTTACAAGGCTGTTGCCTATCTCTACGGCGCCATCAAGGAAGACGACAAGCTGAGGAAGTGGATCGCTGATCGTGCGGCTAACGATCAAGCCGAGCCGGAAAAACGAGCAGAAGCGTTTGTTGTTCTGGCCAGCAAGGATTGGGATTGCTCGTTTAAGATTACTGAGCAGCCCGCCGTTAAAACGACAACAATCGATCCAACTAACAACAAGGCGACGGTTTCCTATAAAAAGCCCAAGGAGCAGAAGGATTTTGACCAGGCCCAGATGTGCGTAAAACAGGGCTTGTCGGAAGCTGAGAACGCGATCAAGTATGATCCAAATAATGAATCAGCGTGGTCTTACAAGACCAACCTCCTGCTCGAGGCTTCGAAGCTCGCGGAGATGGATGGTAAGACGGATCAGAAAGCACAGTACCAGAAGGATTATGAAGCCGCTCTGAAACGCACCACTGAATTGAGTGTGGCAAACCAGAAGCGGAAAGAAGAAGAAGAGAAGAAATCGGCGTCACCGCCAAAGGGTTAGTGTTTTAGGATATTTCCCGCAAAGGCGCAAAGAACGCAAAGGAAGAGTAAGGTTTCCTTTGCGTTCTTTGCGCCTTTGCGGGAAAAGTTCTTTATTTTTCTTTTTGTTATAATTTCTGCGCTGCACTAAATGATCCGCATCGAAGACATCGTCGAGAAAGTTGCCAACAATCACGCGCAGGCAGACCTCGATCTACTGCGTCGCGCATACCTGTTTTCCGCCAAAGAACACAAGGGCCAGAAGCGTGCTTCAGGGGAGTCGTATCTCGTTCACCCACTCGAAGTGGCGAACATCCTCGCCGATATGAAGCTCGACGAAGTGTCAGTGGCCACGGGTCTGCTACATGACGTGGTTGAAGACACGCTCGTGGATCTCGACACGATACGACGTTACTTCGGTGAAGAGATTACACACCTTGTCGACGGACTCACGAAGATCGCGCAGATCAGCAACATCTCCCGCGAGGAACAGCAGGCTGAGAACGTTCGCAAGATGCTGCTGGCAATGGTCGACGATGTTCGCGTGGTGCTGGTGAAACTCGCAGATCGTCTTCACAACATGCGCACGCTTCAATACCTGAATCCGGAAAAACGCAAGCGCATCGCCCAGGAAACGATGGACATCTTCGCTCCGATTGCGCACCGGTTGGGTATGGGTAAACTTCGCGGTGAGCTCGAGGATCTCGCTTTCCGTCACCTGCATCCGGAAGACTATCGCGAGCTCGCCGAACAACTCGAAAAACGGCGTCCTGAGAATGAAGCGTTTTTGAATGGCGTCACCGCGCGCATCGAACAGAAGATGAATGAAGCGGAAGTGCCCTTCGTCGTGGTCGAGGGACGCGTCAAACGGCTTTACTCAATCTGGAAAAAACTGCGCGCACAGAAGATCAGCTTGGACCAGGTGTACGACCTGGTTGCGGCCAGGATCATCACTCCGAATGAAGTGCGTCACTGTTATGCAGCGTTGGGCGTGGTCCATAACAACTGGAAACCCGTACCCGGCCGCATCAAAGACTGGATTGCCACTCCACGCGACAACCTGTACCAGTCGTTACACAC
>DASTVU010000667.1:0-3079 GCA_035758935.1 Pyrinomonadaceae bacterium
TATTCCAGGATCCAAAGTACCAAACAACTGATCCGCGTAAACCGGAAGAGGTCGACGATCCGGAGATCATCATCAGTCCTGACACGCGGCGAGAGAAACGAATACCGCCCGGACAATCACGCACCAAGAAGTGGCCCGTGCTCGACGCTCACGGAACACCCGATATCGATCTGGCGAATTGGACGTTTGAAGTCGAAGGACTTGTCGAGAATCAGCTCAAGTGGTCGTTGGATGAGTTCATGCAACTGCCGCCTGTGCGCGTCTACTCTGACTTTCATTGCGTGACGCGCTGGTCGCGGCTCGACAACGTTTGGGGTGGCGTTTCAACGAGAGAGATCGCGCGACTGGTAGGTGTAAAGCCGGAAGCGAAGTTTGTGCTGGCTTTGGCGTATGACTACGGTTGGACCACGAACGTTCCAATCGAATACTTCCTCAACGAAGACTCGCTGTTTGCATGGTCTCACGATGGCCAACCGATCCCACCTGAACACGGCGGACCGGTACGTTTGATCATTCCCCAACTCTACGCATGGAAGTCGGCCAAGTGGGTTAGAGGCGTGCGCTTCCTCGAGGACGATCAGGCCGGCTACTGGGAAGAGGGTGGCTATCACATGCGTGGCGTGCCCTGGGGTCCGGGCGACGGTGAACGATTCCGCTGGTCGTGAAAAGCAAAGAAGTATAGGTCCTACAGGACCAATTGGACCTATGTCAGATCGACCAGCAACACCGAAAGATGCCGCGGCGATAATCCTCCTGCGCCAGGACACCGATCCCGCAAATCCGGAAGTCTACTGGATCAAACGCAGCGATAAACTCGCGTTTTTGGGCGGATTTCACGCATTTCCCGGCGGGCAAATCGATGCCGAAGACGCTGAAGTCGACGTTAGAAACGCACCGAATTCGCAAATCGCGACGATGATCAGCGGCGCGGCGCGTGAGTTGTTCGAAGAATTGGGCGTGCTCGTCGCTCACGGTGGCGAAGCACTAACCAGGGGTCAACGAGTTTCACTCCTCGACGATCTTGAATCGGGGCGGATGACGTGGCCCACGCTCCTCAAACATTATGAGTTGTATCTCGACGCGAACGATTTCACTTACGTCGGACGCTGGGTGACGCCACCTTTCAACGCCAGGCGTTTCGACACGTGGTTCTTCCTCGTCAAGTGTCCGCCGAAGCAGGAACCAAATGTTATTGAAGGTGAACTGGCGAGCGGTGAATGGCTGCCGGCGCGAGACGCCTACGATCGCTGGTTACGTGATCAGGTTGTGGCGGTGCCGCCAACTCTGCATGCGTTGAGAACTCTCGGCGCCGGCATTGCGCCGGATCTCGTCGAACGCTTCTTATCGATCCCACATGCTCATGGTGAAATTTGTCGCCGGATCACGTTTCGACCAAACTACATTTGTTTTCCGGTTCGAACACCAACCAGGCCGCCTGCAACGCACACCTGTTGTTACATCGTTCATAACTCCAAAGAGATGCTGATCTTCGATCCCGGATCTCCGTGGGAGGACGAGCAGCAAGCGCTCGCTTCATGTCTCGACGATATGATTAGCGAAGGCAGGCAAGTGCGCGAGATCATCATTACGCATTTGCACCCGGATCACGTCGGTGGAGTGAATGCGCTCAAAGCACACCTCGGCGGTAAAGTTCCCGTCGCTGCGCATGCACAAACTGCTGAAGCGTTGGACGACATTCACGTCGATCGTCTAATTGAGGACAACGACCTCATCTCTCTCGAAGGCGAACCGAGGATCAGTCTGCGTGCTTTGCACACACCTGGCCATGCCCTCGGCCATCTTTGTTTTCACGACGCCGATCGCGGCGTGCTGCTCACGGGCGACAACATTGTCGGCGTTGGTTCCGTGCTGATAGATCCGCCGCAGGGAAACATGCGCGACTATCTCCACTCGCTCGAACGCATGCGCTCATTACCAAATCTCACCGTTCTTTTCGGTGGTCATGGACCAGCCGTCGCGACTCCATATCAGAAGATCGACGAATACATCTCACACCGACTCGACCGCGAACGAAACATTCTCGAAGCTGTGCGCTCAGGGGCTACAACTCCGAAAGAGATCGTCGCACGCGTCTATACCGATGTCTCTCCGAAAGCGTACGCTATGGCCGAGCGTGCCGTATTAGCACATCTTGAGAAGCTCCGTGACGACGGCTTAGTGTCCACAGATTACACAGATTCCATAAACCAGAGTTAGAATCTCTCCCCGACCAAAATATATGGATTACCCAAGAACCCTTCGCGAACTCAGGGCGGCCAGGTATCAACCCCTCTCCGTCAAAGACGAACTGCGCCTCAACCTAATCAAGAAACTACGCACAGGCGAGAAGTTGTTTCCCGGCATTGTCGGTTACCAGGACACGGTGATTCCGCAACTGATCAATGCGATCCTGTCGCGGCACAACATAATCCTGCTCGGGCTTCGCGGACAGGCAAAGAGCCGCATCATTCGTCTGCTGACCGATCTGCTGGACGAGCGCCTTCCGATCATCGCCGGCTCTGAAGTAAACGACGATCCGTTCCGGCCAATCTCGGCTTACGGTCGACAGATGCTCGAGCAAAACGGTGATCTGACTCCGATCGACTGGATTGGTCGCGACGCACGTTTCGTCGAGAAACTGGCGACACCCGATGTAACTGTGGCCGACATCATTGGCGACGTCGATCCGATCAAAGCAGCAAAAGGCGGTCACCTGCTGAGTGATGAATTAACGATTCACTACGGTCTGCTGCCACGCGCGAATCGCGGCATCTTCGCCATCAATGAACTGCCTGACCTCGCGGGAAAGATTCAGGTCGCGCTCTTCAACATCATGCAGGAAGGCGACGTACAGATTAAGGGATACCCGGTGCGTCTACAGCTCGACGTGATGCTCATGTTCTCTGCAAATCCCGAGGACTACACCGCACGCGGGAAGATCATCACGCCCCTGAAAGATCGCATCGGCACCGAGATCATGACGCACTATCCTAAGGAGCTGCCGTCAGCGATTGAAATCACGCGGCAGGAAGCGTGGACGGATCGTTTCGATAGTCTTGAACAACTGTTGGTTCCGGAG
>DASTVU010000668.1:0-4042 GCA_035758935.1 Pyrinomonadaceae bacterium
CCTCCGTGGCCGCCCTCGGTTTGAACACGCATATTAGCAAAACGCTATTCAAAATCGAGGGCGGCCACGGAGAGCCGCCCCTACAATAACGCCCAACTCTTATTCAGGTTTCACGATTGGCATCTTCTCCCCGTGCTCGTCGACGGCTACATAAATCACTTCGGCTTCGGTGACGCGCACGCGCTCACTCTTCCCCAAACGTTCCACTTCCACGATTACACGAACCGTTATTGAAGTCGTGCCGACGCGCACTGTCTCGCAGTAAAAACTCACCAGGTCGCCCACGAACACAGGCTTGTGAAAGATCACTTCCTTCATCGCCACCGTGACAAACCGTTCCATGCGCGTGTGACGATGCGCTTCGATTGCACCCGCCGTGTCGATGTAACTGAGAATAACGCCGCCAAAGATCGTTCCGCGTGAATTGGTGTCACGCGGCAAGAGGGTGATTCGGATCGCAGGGTCTGTGTAATCGTTCATGCGAACTATCGTAGCGAGGAACAAATAATCAGACAACGGTGTCTAACCCGCCGCTCCCCATCGACGCGCCTGGCAGAAAGGTCGTGAGATGATGATCGCCTACCCATTTTGCTTAAACTTATTGGTCCTGATCAGCTTCCTTCAGGAAACGCCTACTAACTTTGATGATCTCGGAACGTTGCTACTCGGAGGGGTTGCGGGTGCGATTGTCCTCGCAGTCGGATTCACCCTGGTGAGATTTCGACTCCGGGATAAAAAGCCACAAACGTCGAGCTTTATAAGTATTAGCGCTGACAAAGAATGAGCCGCGGATTCACGGATAGTGCTCGGTGGCCCATTCGGTAATCGCATGTTTGAGTTCGTCCAGGCCGCCGTCAAAGAAGTGTCCGGCGCCGGGAACGACTACCAACCGAACTGGCGTATTTTTTTCGAGATCCGCTGCGAGTTTTCGTAAGTCGTCGGCGTCGCCAAACTCATCCTGTTCACCGTGGACCAGCAACAGAGGCTTTCGACAACGCGAAAGAAAACTGAAGTCGTACTTTTCGAGCGGCGTGCCAATGCCGATGAGATATTCCACACGCGGGTCGTGAATTCCGACCTCGAGCCCGACTCTGGCACCGAACGAAAAGCCACACAGTGTTATCTTTTGGCCGGGATATTGTTGTGAGAGGTAGTCGAGACCGGCACGAACGTCGTCTTGTTCTCCACGTCCATCGTCGTGAACACCGGTACTCTGCCCAACTCCACGAAAGTTGAGTCTCAGGACTGTAAGCCCGGCATCGTTCAACGCAGCAGCGGCACGAAACACAACCTTATTGTGCATCGTGCCGCCGCCGAGTGGATGTGGATGTAGGACCAGCGCCACACCTTTAGGCGAACCTTGGCGAGGCTCTTTCAGAATTGCTTCTAATTGGCCGTGCGCTACAGGGATAAAAAGATTGCCGGCTGGATACATCAACCAAAAATCCGTCTAATCCGTCCCTAATCTAGCTGCCCTCTTCCGCAGAGGCTTCCGATTCCGCACCCGCACCTTCTTCACCAGTCGTTCCGCCTGACATCATGTTATCCGGTACATCAGATTGCGCAGTTGGTGGTGGTGGAGCTACTGCTGCTGACTTCTTCGAACTCTTCTTTGTAGTTTTCTTAGCGGCTTTCTTCGTAGTCTTCTTAGCCACCTTCTTCGTGGCCTTTGCTGCCGCTTTCTTTGTGCCCTTACCCGCTTTCTTCGTCGACTTCTTGGCTGCCTTCACAGACTTCTTAGCGCCACCTCGGGACTTCGATTTTGACGCGCTCTTTTTTGTTCCCTTACCGGCTCCTTTGCGCGCGCCTCTGGACTTCTTGGTTCCTTTTTTGGCTGCCATTGCCATTCGCTCCTTTTGAATTTTTGAGTTTGGATCAACGTAGCAAATTAATTTGAGACTGTCCACGAAGTTTTTCTTTTAGTTCGATAAAGTATGTAAGCAAATTCAGCCAATCAAAATTTAAGACATGTGTAGACACCACTCGCTGTTTCGGCTACAGTAAACTTGCTCTCCATACAACACGCGGTCCGGCGTAAAAACTGCGGAAAGGCTGCCTCGATGCGAGATAATTATTCATCGCGCGTTAGTGCCGATTTTCCCTCTCTTCACTATATTCTCAGTCAGTTTTTGCCAAACCAGTCGAATCATTCAAGCGAGTTGGCGCCTGATCCCGAGGTTCTGCACAGCGAACCGGACCAACGCAAAACGGCCCTGGTGGTTGATGATGTTGCCGATGTGACAGAAATGCTCGCGGTGGTGTTGAGCCACGCGGGCTATTCAGTAGTCACTGCGGCTTCAGCGCCGGCAGCACTCAAGGCGGCACGCGAACGCCAGTTTGACGTGATCATTTCCGATATCGGCATGCCCGAGATGAACGGTTACCAATTGGCCCGAGAAATGAGGCTGTTGCCCGGTTATGAGACTGTTCCGATGGTAGCAGTCACTGGCTATTCGATGTTCGACGATAAGGAACGATCGACCAACGCAGGTTTCAATGCTCATATGACCAAGCCGATCGACCCTCGAGCTCTACTCGACCTGATCGATCAACTGTGAGCTTACCCAAAAGAACCAGTTGAACGCTTGATGACGACCTCCTCCGGCAAACTCTCCAGGCTTCAATCCGAGCAGTCCATCAGAATCATTCAGCTTTTAATCGGCGCTATCGCCATCGGCATTATTTTCTGGAAGCTTCAGTGGTCGACGTCCGCGATCTGCTGTGGCGACTTCGATGGCTATTACCACATCAAGTGGACGCGGACGCTCTGGGAGTCGATGAAAAGCGGCAAGTTTCCGCCCCCGTTTCCGTGGCTTCCACTCACCACGCTAAATCCCAAAGACTATGTAGACCACCATCTCCTGTTTCACATATTTCAGATTCCGTTCGCAGCGTTTTCAGATCCACGTCTGGGAGCAAAGATTGCGTCGGCGTTTTTCGGGGGTTTGGCGGTCTTCTCGTGCTACTGGCTGTTGATTCGTTATCGCGTGCGTTACGCTCTCGTGTGGCTCATCGCGCTCCTCACCTGTTCGGCGCCGTTTCTCTTTCGCATGAATATGGCCAAGGCGCCGCCGCTCGCGATCATTTACCTGGTTATTGCGATTCACCTGTTTTTCAAAAGGAAATATTGGCCATTACTGCCGCTCTCCCTGATCTTCACCTGGACCTACGACCTGTTCGTGCTGCTCGTTATGGCCGTTGTGTTCTGGATGATCGCCATCGCGATAACTGAAAGACGATTTGAATGGCGGCCGCTGGTTTTTGTGCTCATTGGGTGTGCCGCGGGACTCGTAATCAATCCCTACTTCCCGCACAATTTCCAACTGCTCTGGGAGCACATTCAGATCAAACTCACCGCGTCAGATTTCGACACCAGAGTCGGTTCGGAGTGGTACCCGTACGACTCCTGGGAATTCCTTGGGAACTCGGCCGTTGCTTGTATCGCGATGCTGGTTGGCTACATCGCGTTTGAACCCTCAGAACACAGGCGCGCTCATTACCCGATCTTTTTCCTGCTCTTCTCGACGGCGCTGATGATCATGACGGCGCGTTGGAAGCGAATTGCGGAGTACTGGCCGCCGTTTGCGATTCTGTTCGCGGGCTTTTCTTTGCAACCGTGGCTCGAAGGTTTCCGTCCGTATCTCACGCGCCTGCCACCGGATATTTTGGAGGAACTGAAACCATTTCTGGATCGCGAGGGTGTGACCGCGGCGGCAGACCAAAAAGGCGATTGGCGCGAAGTGGTCCGAATAATCGCAGTGTCGGGTGTGGCGGTGATGTTGAGTGTGTTTCTATTTTTTAATCTGCGTGCCACGGCCAAAGAAATCGGACAAAGTGAGAGGCACGATCACTATCGCGAAGGCACAGCCTGGATGCGCGCGAATGTGCCGCCCGGACAAATAGTCTTCAACACTGACTGGGACGACTTTCCCCGCCTTTTCTATTTCGATGAATCGCATTACTACGTTTCGGGGCTCGATCCGAGCTATCTCTACGACAAAGATCGGGAGCTCTCACGTCTTTACGATCGCATCACACTCGG
>DASTVU010000669.1:0-3120 GCA_035758935.1 Pyrinomonadaceae bacterium
GCTCAAGGCGAAGCTTACAGGAGGTCTGATTCCTGCGGCGCCGGTCATGTTCGATCGTGAGCGACGTTTTCACGAGCGTGCACACGAGGCGTACGTCGCGTTCATGAGTTCACAACCGATCGCCGGGATTGCGATCTGGGCCCATACAGGAAGAGGACTGCTTCTTGATGATGAGACAGCCGAGCGCATGATCCGGCAATGGCGTCGAGGCATTTCAAATAAACCTCTGATCGCCGGCGTTGGTGCTCGAAGCAGTCAATCAGATCCAGACGAAGCAACTAATGCAACCTTGTCGATGGCGTCCAAAGCTGCCCGCAACGGTGCTGATGCTTTACTCGTTTACCCGCCTACCTGGTTGAGGCAGGGGGAACAAAGAGACTCGCTAATCGTCGAGCATCACCGTCGGCTTTCAGATCTCGGTTTGCCGCTCGTTTTGTTTTATCTCTACGAAGCTGCCGGCGGCGTCTCGTATTCCCCAGACGTATTGGACCATCTCCTGGAGTTGCCAAATGTTATCGGCATCAAAATGGCCACACTCGACAGCGTGATGACTTACCAGGACGTCGCGCGTCAAATCAAATCGCGACACCCGGACAAACTACTGATCACGGGTGAAGACCGATTCCTGGGCTATAGCTTAACAAAGGGTGCGGATGCTGCCCTCGTTGGCATGGGCGCCGTCTGCTGTGATCTTCAGTCTGAACTGATCCGAGCACATTTCACAGGCAATGCAGAGCGATTTCTCGAACTGTCTGACATGGTAGACCAACTCGCCGAAGTACTTTTTATCGATCCGATGGAAGGTTACATCGGTCGCATCCTCTTTGCTCTGGCAAAGCTCGGCTCAATTCCACCGGAAGCGGCCAACGATCCGTGGGGGCCGGCGTTGTCTCCGCACGAGGTCGACAACATCACAAACGTCCTGAACAGCCTGAACGTGCAAGTTGAATAATGTTTTCTCTCAGCGGACATCCAGAACTCGATTCCCGACAACGCGCGACGTTAGTTCGCGACTATGAACGTTTTCGAACCGGTCTGCCGGCCAGTCTGGAAGAGTATGTTCGTGAGGAGTATCAGGTCGACTTAAGCAGTGAATACGGTGATCACCCGATTAAGAATCCTTTCGGCAAGGCTTCAGGCCAGCTCTCTTTAAATTTGTCGCAGGTGCGGCGGGATTGTGAAGAGCAACTCGGTTTCGTCGTTCTTAAATCGATCATTGCTGAAGATGCTTCCGGCGCGCAGTCGATGAGCGAGTGGGCCATCGAAGAAACGAAGATGGTGGTGGAGCGAATTACCGGCAAGGACAACACTCAAGGTTGGACTGTCTCCTGGAAAGGACGAGGTTGGTACGACACGTTCGCCAAATACCTCGAGTTTTTCGACGAAGCGTTGTTCCTTGCGCGTCCCGCCTCTGTGTTGGTTGTACCCTCGTGCAAGTATCACTTGCCGAGTGCTGCGGAGAGTGTCTGGAAAACTGGCGAATACGAATACACCACGAAGTGTTTGGTCGACGTATGGAAAAGACACGAGCCGAATGAGCCGATGCTAATCGAAAAGGACTTCAGTCCCACGTTGGCGGGTTCTGACCGTGCGGCTCAGGCGGAAATGATTATTGAATGGCTGACTCGTGTGACGTCGTTAATGAGAAGAGGCGCAGCTCCAGCGACGGTAAAGATCGGTCTGAAGGTTTTCAATGCAATCCTCGACGATGCATTTCAACTGGAGATGTTGCGAGCCGTAAACGAGAAGTGTTCCGGAGACGAAATACCTGACTTTCTTGTTTATGCTAATCGATTGTTCGATCCGGACCGTGTATTCGACGGCGTTCGCGGTACCGCATACGGTGGACCGGATCTGAGCGCCCGCAATTTAAACGTGCTGGCACAGTTGCGCTTGCTTGAACGACAGGAAGCAATTCCAGTTTGCAAGTTGCCGATTAGTGCCACTGGTAACATCGTGTCAGGACGAATAGCCGCTGAATACCTCTTGCGCGGCGCCAGCAGTTTTCAAATTCATACTTTCTTTCAGCTACCCAGTGGTGAATACACCATGAAAACCGGCGGGAAAACAGCCCGAGCTTTACTCGAGCTCTACTTTCATCCCGAAGAAGGTTTGCTCGCCTGGTTGCTCAATTTGCGTCGCGTATTCGGTTGGCCGGTTGATTGGAACGTAAAACGGATGGCTGAGTTCTGCATGGAACCGGCAAACAACATTTGGGCAGAGCAAGTTTCGGTATTGAGTTGAATCATGCAGCCGTCGACTGCCGTTGAGATTCGCTTGTTGTTTGAATCGGACATCCCTGCCGCGATGCAACTCAAAGAAGCGGCCGGTTGGAACCAGACTGAGGATGACTGGCGTCGTTTGTTGATGCTGGAACCGAAAGGTTGTTTCGTGGCGATCAGGGATGGCCGTTTAGTTGGTACTACGACAACGACAACATACGGCAAGGATCTAGCGTGGATCGGGATGGTTCTGGTCCATCCCCAATATCGCCGTCAGGGAATCGCGACGACGTTAATGAACGTGGGGCTCGATTATCTGAAGGACAAGGTCGACACGATAAAACTCGATGCTACGGCGCAGGGAAGACCGGTCTACGAGAAGTTTGGTTTCGAAGTTGAGTCCGTAGTTGAGCGCTGGAGTGGAACTGCGAGCTCAGACGCACGCGACACACGGACTCTGACGCTCGAAGATCGCGAGGCTCTGCTGGCGCTGGATCAACTTGCGTTCAATGCAGATCGTTCAGTGTTGATCGAAAGTCTGATCGACAACGCATCAGTTTCCCCTGTTTTAGTCAGAGCTGCAGATGACGCTCTTAACGGCTATGCGCTGGCGCGACGCGGCACACGAGCGGATTACGTCGGTCCCGTGGTTTCAAGAGATCCACAACAGGCGGAGACGCTGCTGGATCAAGTGTTGAGTCAATTGAGCGGACGGCGCATCTATGTCGACTTCAACACGGAATGCGGTCTTGGTTCGACTTTTTTGTCTGATCGTGGATTCGTCAAAGAACGTGACCTGATACGAATGCGTGCTGGTGGTCCAGGTGCAAAGACATCGCCGTTTGTTGTCGCAATCGCGGGTCCGGAAGTCGGCTGAGCTTTCTCTGTGCAACCTCTG
>DASTVU010000670.1:0-16331 GCA_035758935.1 Pyrinomonadaceae bacterium
CCGAAAAGAACAATTGAAGGCTAAGAATAATGAGCAGGACACAGAGCGCGGCGATTTCGCGTGCGTGGAGTTTCATTCTGGGCGTTTGGGCAGTCATTGTAACCGACCAAATCACTATAGACCAGATCGTTCTTGCTTCCGGGTAGTGTCTTAGTTTGAGTTCTTCTCTGTGAAAGCTCGGTGTCCTCTGTGTCTCTGTGGTTGTTGTATCGCCGGTTTCTATAACCACGGAGACACAGAGGACACAGAGGTTGCACAGAGAAATCCAAACTAAGACGCCACCGTAACTCACATTTTCTTGACATGAGCTTGGAAGAGTATTTAGCATCCCCCTACATTTTCAACCTTGCGCCTCCCGAGCGTGTTTATGGAAAATGAACGGCTCAGCAAAACCAATCAGTCTGATGGTCCAAGTGCGGCAAGCTGCGCGAGGCTTGCGCAAAATCAGCATGAATCAATTCATTTGTTCCCGGACCTTAACCGGCGGACCGGCAATTCCGAGTTGGGCCTGCGTATTCAAGCGAAGCTGAAAATCAGTCACCCTCACGATGTGTACGAACAGGAAGCCGACCATGTCGCCGATCAAGTCATGCGCATGCCGGAACCAGGTGCTGAGAATGAAGCTGCGACTGTCGAGCAACTGCGAGTGCCTCAGATTCAACGCATGTGCACCGAATGTGAAGAAGAAGAGCCGGCGATGCGTAAGGCTGCGGAAGAGGACGAAGAAGAGCGTGTTCAGATGAAAGAAGCGTCCGGTGGAACTCACACAGCGAGTCCAGCCAGTCTGCACAGTATCACTGCTGGTGGGCAACCGCTGCCGGAGTCAACGCGTGCCTTCTTTGAACCACGCTTCGGTCACGATTTCAGCGAAGTACGAGTACACAACGACGCATCAGCGTCCGACTCTGCACGCACTTTTGGTGCGCTGGCTTACACGGCCGGACGCGATATCGTTTTTGCAGCCGGACAGTATGCGCCGGACACTGCTTCTGGCCGGCGGTTGTTGGCCCACGAGCTGACGCATGTGGTCCAGCAAAAACAAGCTGGCCCTTTGACCAACGACACCACGATCTACCGCGCCGCTGGAGGTACACCGCAGGCGGGTGGTGGTCCCGCGGGCGGTGCGCCGGCAGGCGGCGCTCCCGGGCAACCGCGCGTGGGCGGTTTCGAGATAGACGTATTGGCTGCTGAAGGGGCCGAAGATTTTTTGGTGCGTGCGGCAAGGCGTGCCCTTGGCATCGACATTCGCGTCAGCTCTATGGACGACATGATTAATCAGGTGGAAACTCGCGCTGGCGCAGGAAGTTGCGTCAGACGCCTGAACGTCTACAACCATGCGAACCCTTCGTTACAGTATGTCGCTGGCGGCAATAAATTTAAGACCGAAACCGGCGAACGGCGCGAGCGTCCAGTCAGCGGCTTTAGCCTCAATTGGCTCAGCAATAACGCAAATCAAGCCGGGCTCAATCGACTGCGTCACTCGTTTTGCTGTGATGGCCAGATGAACTGGTGGGGCTGTTCGACCGCGGGTGTTTGGGCCTCGGGCGGCACGCGTACCAGTGCCGAGCTGGCCGCGGATCAGGAGCGCTATTCGGGTGTACGCGGCGAGTGGTATCACGATGTCGCGGAGGCAGCCGCTCATGGCGCCACGGCTTTCCAACATATCGGCACGGTGAACGTCCAGAGTTGGGCCAATGCTTTGTGTGTTCCGGTGGTGGGCGCAACCGATTACAACAATTGGCGCACCGTTGGCGACGAGGTCGTTCGCACGGTCATCCATGGCGGCCGTCAGCAGCGAATAATTCCGCAGGGGGACGTCGGTTGCGGATGCGATCCGGCCACTAACCGGATCTCTGGTTCGGCGCAAACGAGTGCGCAGTTAGAGCAGCGTGCAACCGAACTGCGCGAACAAATGCTTCGTCCGCTCTACGAACGAGCCCGCAGTCCCTTAGGTACGGCGCAACCCGCCGTGCCAGAGAGCGCCGCCGAACGCACCACCCGCGAAGCGGAAGAGCTGGCCCAGACGCAAGCCTCTGAGCAGTTGGGAAACACCATCCGCGACGCAGTGCTGACCGCTGCGGGTTTCGCCGCGGGCGCGCGGCCAACTAACGCCGATCAAGCCCTGCAAGTGGCGAATCTGTGGGGGCTAACACTCGACACTATCGCTAGCAGGCTTCCGACACTTACCACATCGCTTTCCGGCATGCTGCGCGGTTCCCATGAAGAAGTTGGCCTCGAACAGACTCAACGTAATTTGGAAGCCGCGTTGACTCCCAGAGGTCGTGAGAGTTTTATGGCTGCCCTCACCCTGGTACGTAGAGAAAGGTTCTGGAACGATTACCTTTCGCGCAATACAATTTTTATCTTCCCCGATCTGACCGGAGACAATCGTTATCGCGGCTTCACTCAACAGGCCACACGCACTGTTGAAGGCAATCGCCCACAAACTATCACCGTCATTCACGTCAGTAAGGACCTGCTGGAGCAACAGCAGAGCGAATTGGTTGCGGCCAACATCGTGCACGAGCTTAGCCACTCGGCGTATCGCAACCAGGTTGGCCAGGCAATGCAAACGTTCGAAACCGATCTGGCTAATCTGATTGTCGAGCATCCGCGGCTTGTCACGTTAAGGAGTTCGGCATCGGATCCGGCCGCCCTACGCCATATTCACGTGTCGCGCATCCGGCAGATGCTTTACGAAGTAACCGGATATGGAGAAGAGGAAATTTTTGTACACCTGCAACAACTGACACACCAGCCGGCGATGACAATTAATACCACGACCCTCCGAGGCGCTGACTTCATTCTCATGCAGGTCGAGTTGTTCATGCGTAGGCTGAGGCGAATCGGAATGCCGGTGGGTATCCTCAACCAGGTTCTGGTAGCGATCCGCCGTCACGCAATTGAGTTGTACGATAGGCGAATTGCGATGGCTCCGGCCGGCAGTGCTGAGCGGACGACTTTGGAGCTCAGTAAACGGCAGGCCTTGCTGATTTTCCAGATGGCCTTGACCGAAAGCGCCACGCCGCCGAGGACTCCGTAATCGTCGCTGGTGGTGGCTGAATCATCAGAAATAGGTTTGGTGCCGGAGGTCGGACTCGAACCGACATGAGCAGTGAAGCTCGCCAGATTTTGAGTCTGGTGCGTATACCAATTTCGCCACTCCGGCAAAGAAGGATGCACATGATACGGCGCTTTCGAACGGAGCGCAATACTCCTGCCGCCTCCCCGTTTTAATCACATCTTGATACAAAAGAAGATTTCCTATAGCTGTCCGTTGTTTCTAAACTGCTCTGCCGCCAATATTTAACCCCTGCGTAAAAACATGTTTGCCACCAGAGTGGCAAACGGGCTAGAATGCGGGAGCCAGGTTTTGGCGGGGCCTTACCCAGCCCCTTACCCACGTGCACTCACCGTCGCTGGTTGAGCTCTACTAATCTCTAGCCGCCATGTCCTGCCGCTTTTCAGGAGAAACCAATGCCGACAACTGTGTCGCCCCGCATTCTGATAGTTGATGATGAAGTTGAAATAACCGAGATTCTCGCCGACTTGCTCAGTGAAGAGTACGAATGTATCCGAGCAGGATCGGCTGAGGAGGCTCTTGCGCGTCTGCCCGAAAGCGAATTCCAGCTAGTGATCAGCGACATCACTATGCCCGGTATGAGCGGGCTGGACATGATCCCACATGTCAAAGAGATAGCGCCCGACACAGTGGTAGTGATGATCAGCGGCATGCAGACCGTTGAGAGCGCGATCGGCGCACTGCGTCTCGGCGCGTTCGATTACCTGATGAAGCCTTTTGACCTGCGGCAGGTTGAGGCAGTCGTCAAACGCGCGCTCGAGCATCACGATCTGGTAGTTGCGAAGCAGCGTTACGAAAACCATCTCGAAGAACTAGTCGAACAGCGAACCATCGAACTCGATAAGGCCCTCAACTCGCTCGAAGGTGCTTATCGGTCCACACTCAAAGCGCTGACAGCTGCACTCGAAACCAGAGACTCTGAAACTCACGGACACTCGGAACGCGTGGTCACTTACAGTTTGCGACTCGGACGCGAATACGGTTTGAGCAGTGAAGAGATGAAGGCGCTGGAGTTTGGTTCATTGCTGCACGACATCGGCAAGATTGGAGTGCCCGATTCTATTCTGCGAAAGCCGGCGAAGCTCACTGAAGAAGAGTGGGTACGCATGCGCGAACATCCACTTCACGGCCAACAGATTTTGCGTGGTATCGAGTTTCTGCAAGGCGCTTCACGCGTGGTGGCCCAGCATCATGAAAAGTGGGACGGCACCGGTTATCCACTCGGTTTGCGAAAAGAAGAGATCGACATCTGCGCGCGCATCTTTGCGGTGGCCGACGCTTTCGACGCGATCACGAGCGATCGTGTTTATCGACGCGGCAAGCCGTACGAAGCAGCATCACAGGAACTTGACGATTGGGCCGGCAGACAATTCGATCCGAAGGTAGTTGAAGCGTTCCATCGAGTTCCGAAAGAAGATTGGGAAGAGTTGCACCGGCAGTCGTTGATGCCGAAGCCCGATCAGTTCGACGTTCGCCAGGTGATGGCGATGATGGAAGCCCGCCTCGAAGCCGCGATCTAGCCACCGAAAGTTAGCCACATAGGGCACATAAAGCACAAAAGGCACAAAAAAGACTTTCATGATCTGTCTTTTGTGCCTTATGTGCTTTTTGTGCTTTTTTGTGGCTAATTTGAAAGTGGCACGAGGTAGCCGCGACGTGCTTGGAGGCTGACGCCGACGCGGCGTGAGGCTACTTCGATGCGACGATATTCGCCGGGTTGGGCTTCGGCAAGAGGTCGTTTGGGACGATAAGTGACAACGTACTCGGCTCCAATGGCACGAGCTACTTCGTTTGCCTGGGCCAACATTTCCTGACTGTCGAGCGGCAACATCATTCTTCCGCCAGTTTCGTCGGCGATATTCTTCAACGCCTGCTGACTCTTCTTCACTTCAGCTTCATAAGCTTTGCGCATTCGCTTCATCGCCGGATCGAAGCGAATGCTAATGCCATACGACGGCGAGCGAGTCTGTCCAGGAGGCATTGTAGGATCTGTGGAGGCGATCGGGTCTGAACTTCGCGGACGTGGACCAGCGGCGACAGGCGAATTATTACTGGGGTTCTTCTGTCTCACAAACTCCGTGTAACTGATGATATGCACTGTAGCCCGCGCGGCCATCAATTTGCGGGTCGCGTCCGCACGATCGACTTTGCCACCGGGCGAGTCAACACCGTCCGTGATCATCACGACGTGACGACTTCCTTCAGGACGATCTTTCAACTGCACACTTGCATTCGCAATCGCATCGGAGATTCGCGAGCGCTTGGTGGAGATAAGTTTGTTCTTAAGTATTTTGAGAACAGCAGCCTTGTCAGTGGTCCATGGTTGCAACATCTCCGTTGCATTCCCCGACTGCATTACTGCGATCGACGCGCCATCCTCGAGTTTTGTCACTAACCGTGAAGCGACGTCCCGCGTAAGACTCGTACTCTTCGACATTCCACCAAGCCCGCTCGACTCGCCACCAGTATCAAGCAGGAACAGAACGTTAGCCGGCACGTGCCTGAGACTGCGGAGTTGTTGCGCCACGCCATCTTCGAGCACGAGGATGTCGTCGAGCTCGAGCGTCGGATCGTAATGACCATAAGAGTCAAAGGCTAGGACCGGAAGACGAACTTCTTCGGTGAAAACCTTGACCGATTCCTGCTCTTTTTCGGGAGTTGGCGAGGGCGAAGCTTGTGGTTTAGGCGCTTCCTGGCTGGAGCTCTGCGTGGCGGCAAATGCCAAAAGCGCCGCCATGACCAGAAGTCCCGTTGTGCGTTTCAGCAAAAACATTTAAGGAATCGGCTGTTTGATGCCATGTAACAACCTGCGTTGCCTCAACTCTCTTTGCCGTCTTTGCAACTTTGCGCGAAAAGAATGTTCACGCAAAACCGCAAAGAATGCAAAGGGAAGCCTTTTACATGTTCTTTCCTGCCTGGGCTTGAACAGCCGTTATTGCAATCGCGTCGACGATGTCGCGCGCCGTGCAGCCCCGCGACAAGTCGTTGGCCGGTTTGTCGAGTCCCTGGAGAATCGGGCCGATCGCAGTGGCGCCTGCCAAACGTTCCGTTAGCTTGTACGCGATGTTTCCGGATTGCAAGTCAGGAAAGATGAGCACGTTTGCACGTCCACCAACTGGCGAACCCGGTGCTTTCGATTGCGCTACTCCCGGAATCAACGCCGCGTCTGCCTGTAGTTCGCCATCGACTTGCAACTCGGGCGCACGCGCCTTCACAGTTCGCACTGCTTCGACGACTTTGTCGACCAGCTTGTGCTTCGCGCTTCCCTTCGTAGAAAACGACAGCAGCGCCACACGAGGCTCGGCGCCCAGCAACGCTTTGCACGAATCTGCGGCAGCGATCGCGATCTCTGCGAGCTCGACAGAGCTCGGGTCGATCACCACACCACAATCTGCGTAAATCATTGCGCCGTCGTGACCAAACTCGCTGTTGCGCAATGCCATCAAAAAGAAACTCGAAACCAGTTTGAATCCGGATCTCACGCCGATGCAGTGAAGTGCAGCTCGAACAGTGTGGCTAGTTGTGTTTGTTGCTCCGGCCACGGAACCGTCTGCAAGACCGGATCGAACCATCAGATTGCCGTAGTACAAAGGATCAGACACGAGCGTTCGTGCCTCATCAGCCATGAGTCCTTTCGCTCTCCGCAAATCGTGGAAGAGCGAGACCACACGATCGAAATCAGCGGCACGCTTGTGATCGATGATCGTCACACCGTCAAGATCGAGGCGATTGTCTCGCGCGATGCCTCGAATTGTTTCCTCGTCGCCGAGCATAGTGATCCGCGCGAGGCGTTGATTGGTGGCCTCAGCGGCGGCGGTCACTGTGCGCGGATCATTTCCTTCGGGCAGAACGATGTGTTGCGGCCTTGACGCGGCACGCTGGCGAATTCGGTCGAGGATGTCCATGGATGTTTATGTTGCCACAGATTACACGGATCAGCACAGATCTGTATAATCCTCGGCATGTCAGAATTAAACCTCGGAAGTCGTATGACCAATCTGTTGCTTGTCATACCGAATCTACTCTTGCTAAGTGCCCGGTTGATGGTGGATCCGAGAGTGCCGGCGAAAGAGAGATTACTGGTTGCGGGAGCAATCGTGTATGCGTTCGTCCCGCTCGACTTCATTCCCGACATGCTGCCTTTTGTAGGCCAGGTCGACGATCTTTACTTAATTGGGTTGACACTGCTGCGACTGATGAGTGTTAGCGATCCTCGCATTGTGCGCGAACATTGGCGCGGGGGTGGCGACGTGGTGGAGTTAGTTGGATCTGCTACCCTCATTGCAGCCAAACTGCTGCCGAAACGGATCCGCCGCGTACTGACGTCACAAGTCGAAGCACCGAAAATTCCAAGTGGAAAGACCGATACGATGGCGAAACCGTTGCTAGTCGAACGGCCCGTCGCGGAATCGAAGACAGTTCAATAAAGAATTAGGCTGCAAGAGACCAGTCGATCACGCCCTCGACCGCGTTCGCAAGCGAAGTAACAAGACCAGCATTACTCGTCTTCAAAGCCCAATATCTGGCTTGTTCCGGCATGGCGTCAGTGCCCGTTTCGTCAAACGCGACGACTGCGCCACAGAGTGACTTTGAATGTGTAATTACAAACCACTCACGCGCCAAACGAAAGTCCTGCTTCAGCGTTATCAACCTGATGTTTGGATGTCGTGGTGGTCTCCAGTCGTCCTGTCCAAACAGGTAAACACTTTCCGACACATCAGCGATACGCATGTAGCGATCGATAATCGGCTGCAACGCTGAGAGTTTTTGCACTCCGGCGTAGACTCTTCCGGAGCGATTTGTGCGCAGCAGAATCGCATTCTCGATCATCAGACATCCATATTCGACAGATGCGGTGGTGGTATGACAGACGAAACTCTCATGATCGAGGAAATCGCGCCGGGTGAGACTGGCAATTTCACCGATATTATCGATGTTTTCGACGCCGGAGAGCTTTAGGGCCTGCTCGAAAATCGAAAAGTTTTTCACGGCGGGGGCCTCCATACCTGAATCGGAAAGCCCTTTTTACCGGAGTAAGTCTGCGAGAGCGTTACGAAGATTTCGTTAAAGTGTGTGGATCAAGGCGATCTTGGAACTTTGTGCTTGGAACTTTGTTCAAAGCACAAAGTACGAAGTACAAAGCTCACTATCGGGACCGAAGCGCTTCGAGAACTTTCTCGTGAATTCCGCCAAAGCCGCCGTTTGACATGATCGCCACTACATCGCCTGACTGCAGTTCCGGAGTGATGTGAGCGACGATTTGATCTGCGTCTGGAAGGGCAAACGCGGGTTTATCTTGTTTCGAAATCGCCTCAATTAATGCAGCGGTATCAAGGGCACGTCCCTTTTCTGTGACCTTCTGGCTGTCGAACACCGAAGCGATTACTACATAGTCGGCCGGCGCAAACGCGTTTGCATAGTCGTCCTGGAAGACTGCGAGTCGAGAGGACCACGAACGAGGTTCAAATACGGCGATCAAACGGCGATCTTTAAACCGCGCCCGCAATGCGCGCAAGGTCTCCCGCACAGCCGTCGGATGATGCGCAAAATCGTCAATCACCAGCACGCCTCGTTCTTCGCCACGCACCTCCGCACGTCTCTTCACGTTCTTAAAGCTTGCGAGGGCGCCACGAATTTTGTCCTTGCTGATGCCCCAGGCATCGGCCGCGACAATCACTGCGAGACAATTGAGAAGATTGAACTCGCCCAGCAAAGGCGTTTGAAACTCGCTCCAGGATTGGTTCTCACAAAACACTTCAAACCGCGACAGCCCCTCGCTGAAGTCAGCATTGCGAACTTGCCACTTCGCATCGCTGCCTGTGCCGAAAGTCTCAACTTGTGTGAAAAGTCTTTCGCCGAATGATTCAACCACCTGTCGCACATTCGGACTGTCCCATCCGGCGATCAACCGGCCGTTCTCCGGCACGAGATTCATAAACCGACGAAAAGCCAGTTTCACTGCGTCAAGATCACGATAGATGTCAGCATGATCGAACTCGATGTTGTTAACGATTGCGAGCTCAGGCAGGTAGTGCATGAACTTCGGACCTTTGTCGAAGTAAGCAGTGTCGTACTCGTCCGCTTCGATGATGAAGTAATCACTATGAGTAACGCGGAAGCTGCTGCCGAAATTCTGGGCGACGCCGCCGATCAGGAAACTCGGATTCAAGCCGCCCTGGTCCATCACCCATGCGGCGATGCTGGTCGTGGTTGTCTTGCCATGCGTACCCGCGACGGCGAGCGAGTGACGGCCGCGAATGAACTCTTCCTTTACGACCTCTGCTTGCGAGCGATAGAGGAGTTTACGCCGGAGTGTTTCTTCGACTTCGGGATTACCACGTGGAATTGCGTTACCAACAATCACACAATCAGGCAACGTGACATGTTCGCGTTTGAATCCCTGCGCGACGTTGATGCCCAGTCCTTCGAGCATCGTCGACATCGGTGGGTAAACGTTTAAATCAGATCCCGTGACGTGATGCCCGCGCGCCTGAAGCATTCCGGCAAGCGAAGCCATCGCAGTTCCGCAAATCCCGATTAAGTGGTAGTGCATATATCTTCTATCGTTTTGGGTAGTGTCCCAACTTCAGTCTTCTCTGTGCAACCTCTGTGTACTCTGTGTCTCTGTGGTTCTAGGAATGCACGATACAACAACCACAGAGACACAGAGTACACAGAGGTTGCACAGAGAAATACAAAATAGAAACTACCTCGTATTGAGCACGGTTTCGTAGTCGACGGGAATGCCTCCGGACTTAATGAGATCACGTGAAAGCGAATTCAACTTGATCTTCATCCGCAGGTACTCGAGAACGTTGTCGGGGATGCGACTATCTTCAGCCATCGGAATTCCACGTGGCAAGATCTCGTCACCATTTGAATTGTCGCCGACCCCCACGATGTATTCCTGCCACAAAGTGAGATGGCCATTCAATCGCTGAAGATTTGGCAAGTACCAGAAATACGGCGCCCGTGAAAGTGCTGCGCCCCACATGCTGTACGAAGAGATAGAACAAACCAGCACGTCGGCACTTGCAAGCGCAAGCAGATCGCTGACTACAGCGTAAGGCTGTCCGAAGTTAGTAATCGGTTGAAACTCGTCGATGAAGTCGCGCAGTTCGTCTTCGGTTCCGTCACTGAGGAGCATAAACGTGACCGCTTCACCCAACTCGGCTTTCAACTGGCGACAGATATTCAAGTACCACGCGAGGGACACACGAGTATTCCAAACGCCCTTGTATTCGGTCGAATCGGCTACCGGCAGGAAATCACCCATGCGAATGTGTATGCCCACGACTAGTCGTTGGTCAGCGATCTTTTTATCGAGTTGATAGAGATTGTCATTAAGGTGCCTCGTGCTATATAGCTGCGACAAAACAAAATGATGTGCTTCGCGGATTGAATAGAAGTTGCCCCACAGTCCTTCCGTTAAAAGCGCGTAAGAGTGTTTTTTATCCAAACCTTTTTTATCTGCGTAGACTCGAATAGCGCGCGCGAAGTCTTTCTCGCCGGTCGCGAGGTATTCTTCCTCAGTAAACACGTAACAGGGCAGTGCTTTTTTCAGCATCGCGTAGTAGATCCAATCCCAACGCGAGTTGCCGAAGTATTTGTAGTAATGCCTGTCGTTCAGGCCGAGCGCCGGCGGCAGAAACTTGATCTTAAGTTCCTGACTGGCGATAAAAGCTTTGGCCCAGGGAATTAGCTCATTGCCGAGCCCCTGGTGGCGGCGGCCGATCCACATCGGAAAGCTAACTTTCATAACAGGATTTGCCTAATTCACAGAATGAATACGAATTACGTCGTCTGCTACTGAAAACTGCCAACCCTGTGTTCGTTCGCTTACCTGCCTTTGCAACTCGTCGAGTGAGGGATAGTCGTTTTGTCCGGTGAAGCACCGGGCATCATCGATCAAGATAACGTGACCCGCTACCGGATGCGCGAATACATGTTCCAATTCTCGCTTTATCGGAGTCTCGAGCTCCCCTCTCGCTGTAATGCCGCCTGAATAGTGACCGTCAAGCCAGAACAAACATGGTTCATTAATATTCGTCAAATAGTCCGCCAGTAATTGGCCACTGTCGCCATGAATAATTTCGATGTGCTCGTCTGCTGCGAATCTCTTGCACGCTTGTTCATAGAGAGCTCGGTCCAACTCGAATGACAGGATTCTGGAAAACGACTTCCGCATTGCGTAGACCATATCGCCGAGGTACGTGCCTGTTTCGACCAAAATTCTGGTATTGAACCTGCGCGCGTAGTCTTTGATCAGAGTTTCCTTGACGATGTGCGGTGGAGGTGACGATCTGCCGATTTTTTCCCATGAGCGAAGTGCCTTGCGATCGCGATGGAACTTGAGCACGTCGTGAGGAATGGTTTTTTTAACAATGTCCTTGATTGATTCAAGCATGATCTACTTCGCGAAATCAAGAATCTGCTTTTCCTCTTTGGCGAGATTCAAATCGTGGTTGACCATCAACTTCACTAAATCTTTAAATCCGACTTTGGGCGCCCAGCCGAGTTCGCGGCGCGCCTTTGATGAGTCGCCGAGCAGCAAATCGACTTCGCTGGGCCGGTAGTACCACGGATCGATCTCGACGTGTTCTTTCCAGTCGAGATCGAGATACGCGAAGGTCTCTTCCACAAACTCCTGAACGGAATGAGTCTCGCCGGTTGCGATGACGTAGTCGTCACTCTTCTCAGCTTGCATCATCAGCCACATTGCTTCGACGTAGTCTTTCGCGTATCCCCAATCGCGTTTGGCCTCGAGGTTTCCGAGGAATAATTTGGCCTGCAATCCGAGTTTAATTCGCGTTGCTGCGCGCGTGATCTTGCGTGTTACGAACGTCTCGCCTCGACGTTCCGATTCATGGTTGAAGAGGATACCGTTACAGGCAAACAAATTGTAAGCCTCACGATAATTTACGGTAGCGTAGTGGGCAAAGACTTTCGCGCAGGCATAAGGCGAACGCGGATGAAAAGGTGTCGTCTCGCTCTGTGGTGTTTCCACAACCTTTCCAAACATTTCCGAAGACGATGCCTGGTAAAACTTCGGACTGATCCCAACTTCGCGGATCGCTTCGAGGATTCGAATCGTGCCGAGGGCCGTGACGTCTGTGGTGTATTCCGGTGTGTCGAAGCTTACCCGCACGTGTGACTGCGCGCCCAGGTTGTAGATCTCATCGGGCTCAACTTTGCGCAGGATTGTATTCAGCGCGCTTGAGTCGCTGAGATCACCATGGACCAGAAACAGTCGTGACTTCGGATCGTGTGCATCGCGATAGATGTGATCGATTCGCTGGGTATTGAAAGACGAAGATCGCCGAATGATGCCGTGGACTTCGTAACCTTTTTCAAGTAACAGTTCGGCGAGATACGAGCCATCCTGGCCAGTGATCCCTGTAATCAATGCTCGTTTACTCATCCTGTGTCCCTGTCTGTTTGTACGCCTTTTTGTGTGCCTTTTGTGCTTTTTGTGCCTTTTTGTGGCTCACTTCCAACATCTTCGCACCGGCTCAAATTCGTCGAGCGCATTGAAAACGCCACGCACAAAAGTCTTTGCGGTCGATCGCTCGGCGCGCGCACGGCCTTTCTCAATCAACGTCTGACGCAAGTTCGCGTCGTCATGCAGCGCTTTGATCGCTGTAGCTATGCTCGAAGGATCTTTTGGATCCACCAGCAGCGCCGCGTCGCCCAACTGTTCACGTGCGCCTGCGACATCGGAAGCCACAACTGGACATCCTAGTGCAAATGCTTCGAGTGTTGGAAGATTCTCGGGCCCAAAGAATGTGACATAAGCGAGCGCGAAGGCGCCACGATAGAGCGCGACCAGGTCTTCAACAGGTACGAAACCAAGAAATGAAACATCGACCGCCGGGTTCAGTTGTGCTGCAAATGAACGTACGTAATCAGCGTTTCCTTTGTCGGATCCGACAAACACGACCGGCAGATCGAGCCCATGTTTGCTCTTCAACTCCGCCGCCGCGAGCAACAAGTTCACATGGTTCTTATGCGACCAGAACTGCGCCGGATAAAACAGATAATTGTTTCCAAGCTCGTACTTCTTGAGCACGGTGTCTGCGTTGCCGGGGCCGGCGGTGAGCGCAAATGCCGGTGTCGGGTGTGGCAGAATTTTAATACGGTTGCTGGTGACCTGATAAAAACGCTCGATCTCTTCGCGCCCGGCATCAGTGCCCGCGATGATTATTGTCGCGCGTCGCAGAAACTCACTGTAGAAACTCTCACGATGCTTCCAAGTTCCTCCCGTGCTGACTTCCGGAAACCACGGTTGCCGTCGATGTTGTAAATCCCAAACTATCGCCATGTAAGGCAGATCTAGTTGCACTGCTTCTGCGCCGACGAACCACATAAATTCGACGCCGGCTTCTTTGCACAATTGCTCGAGACGCGACTGCCTCTGGCGTTTCTCCAGCAGCGAATTAAGTCCTCTTTCCGCTCTCGCAAAAACACGTTTCCCCAGGCTGCCGGGAAAGTCCACCGCCTTGAGTCGTGGGTTCGTAGAGAGTTTATTAACAGCTTCTGCTCGACGACAGAAGATAACAAAGGAATGACGCGTATCATCGAGGAGTTCGATCAGTGCACGAAAGATATCGTCCTGGATCGTGAACCCGCCGCCAACATCCGGCGAGAAGTCTTCAAGAAAGACGCCGACCTTCATTTCATCAAATCCGCCTTGCGACAGCGACGATGTGCCACGTTTCGTCGGAAATGGTTTCGCTGCGGGTGAAGCCGGCGAACCACTTCACCGGCGCGAAACCAGTGGAGGTCAACCATGCAGCCATCTCCTGGACCAGAAAATAACGATTCACCTGCGTCTCAGTTAAGCTCGAAAAGGTTCCGTCAGTCTTCAATTCGTAGATCGAATAATGGACGCTGCTGAGTTGCTTAGCGTAATCGAGGGTAGTTTCGGAAATGCGCAAGATCAATAAATCATCCTGCTTCCAGCGTCTGATGCGAACCGGATCGTAGTGACGCAGCATTGCTGCTGCATGCCAGAACTCGAAGATAAATAGTCCGTCATTGCGCAGGTGCTTGTGTACGCCACGAAAGACCTTTTGCAGTGCTTCGTTCGTGCCGACGTATCCGATTGCGTCGAAGAGACAGTAAGCCGCATCGAACGGAGCGCCGCCAACCTCGAGTTGCGTCATATCCTGCAACTGAAATTCAACTCGTGAGTTTGCTGCTTTTTGTCTCGCACGTGCAAGCATGTCTTGCGAATAATCGGTGGCGACGATCTTGTAGCCGCGTTGTTCCAGTTGAAGTGCATGCGTACCCGTACCACATGCGATTTCGAGCAGACTTTCGGTTGGCCCAACAGAGAATTCGCGGAGACAATCAGCCACAAACGCCGCCTCCGCCTCGTATGGTTTGTCGGCGTAGAACAGATCGTAAAGTTCAGCGTGTCTGCCTGAGTATGAAGTCACCTTAATTTAGTAAGGTCTTTCGAATGAAGATGTTTACGCCGAAGGCGTTCGCTAATTTCAGCCCAGGGTTCGAGCGCAGCGAGAACCCTGGGAACAAAATCAAAAACAATCAGGAAACCCTGTAAGGGTTCGCCAATTGCCGAACCCTTTCAGGGTTTAATTGTAAATTTAGGTTCATTACCCAGGGTTGTCGCTGCGCTCCAACCCTGGGCTGAAATTAGCCAACGCCTTCGGCGTTAATGCGAAACGACACTCCTATATCGGCGTTAAAACGAAATTGCCACTCCTATAAAAGTGACACCGCTTTCTTGTGACTTTCAGTGGCAGCCTTCACGGCGTCTGCGACTTGTTTGATAACGTCCTCTGAAAGCGAGTAAGTGGAAGGAAGATACAATCCGTTGTCCCACAAACCGTCCGCCACTGGGCAGGGAACGGCGCGAAAATCACGCAACGACAGCAAACACGGTTGCTGGTTCATCGGACAGAAAAACGTTCTTGTGTCGATGTCCGCAGCTCGCAGGCTCGTCATCAACTCATCGCGAGTGATGCCAAATTCCGGTTGGACCACCACCGCATACATCCAGTAGACGTTACGCGCCCAATCAGCTTCGTGCGGAAGTTGGAGTCCATCGATATCGCTCAAAAACTCGTTATAGGTATGGGCCACGCGACGCTTTTCCGAAATGATATGTTCGATCTTCGCGAATTGAGCGCGGCCCATCGCTGCCTGCATACCCGTCATGCGAAAGTTGAATCCTGCTTCTTCATGACGAAAGCGCGGTTTTGTAAACGCGAGATTGCGGAGTAGACGTAAACGTTCCGCAAGCTCGGCGTTGTTTGTTGTAACCATGCCGCCTTCGCCGGTCGTGATCACCTTGTTTGCGTAAAAACTGAAACACGCCATGTCGCCGAAGCTGCCGGTCATTCGGCCGCGACACGTAGCGCCGTGCGACTCCGCACAATCTTCGATCACCAGCAGATTGTGTCGTCGTGCGATCTCCATCAGACGATCCATATCAACTGGATGGCCGTAGAGATGTACTGGAATGATCGCTTTTGTTTTTTCAGTGATGAGGTTTTCAATCAAACCTAGATCGAGGTTCCACGTCAGGCTTTCTGAATCAACCGGAACAGGGATCGCCTGGTTGTGGATCACGGCCAGTGCGGTAGCGATATTAGTGCTGGAGCTGACCAGCACTTCATCACCGGCGCCGATTCCAGCCGCCGCAACGGCAAGGTGCAGAGCAGTGCTACCGCTGCTTACCGCTACGCCATACTTGCAACCGCAGTACGCAGCAAACTCCTCTTCGAAGCGTGGAATCGACTCTCCAAACGATCCGGAGATCTCACCGCGCCGGAGCGCTGCCACAACTGCTTCTATTTCTTCTTCGCCAATTATTGGGTCGAAGACTTCGATCATGAATTGTTGTTGACCTCGACGTTAATCTTATCGTTTTCGGCGCCCAGGAAAGGACCTTGTTTGACGCTGATGCATTGCATGTCTTCGATTACGCGAACGGCGTGTGTTCCGTGAATGAGCACGATGCCGTCTCCGGTGCGCAGAACAACCTCGCGAAATCGTTCGCCGGCTTCGTCATAGAAGTCGACCGCTACAACGCCACGCTGCACGACAAACATCTGCTGCAGATCGTCGATCTTTCGAGAGACCGGTTTGTGGTAATGAGGCGGTTCGATAAAACCGGCCTGATGAGCTAATAAGCCAAACTGGAAAGAGGAATCAGCCGGAGAGAAAAACCTCGTCTCTTTTACCTCTGTGCCGGCCCAGATAATTTCGGCATATTTTGTGC
>DASTVU010000671.1:0-12315 GCA_035758935.1 Pyrinomonadaceae bacterium
AAAAACACAACAACAAGCCTAAAAACACAAACGAGATCAACGTCGTGGACATCGATCTCGTTTGCGCCGTTAACCCGATTGAGGGATTATTTCACCTTTACCTCGATCTGCTTTGGTATTGCGGCTGTGTTCTTTGGTAGCGTCACAGTCAGCAATCCATCCTTGAACTCAGCAAAAATCTTGTTGCCGTCGACGAAAGTCGGTAGGGTGAACGTACGGAAGAATTCTCCGTAGTGACGTTCGATGCGATGAAAATTCTCGCGCTCGAGTTTTTCGTCAAACTTGCGTTCTCCGCGTATCGTCAACAAGTTGTTTTCGACTGTTACGTAAACGTCCTCCTTCTTCATCTCCGGGAGTTCCATCTTGAGAACGAGCTCTTTGTCCGTCTCATAGATGTCGCACACGGGCGTCCATGCGGTAAACGGCATGGTTTCTTCCGTGGGTATGAAGGGTCGGAAAGCGGTAAAAGGATCCTCCAAAAACCTCATTGGGTTAGTTTGAAAGAGCCGGAACGGATCCAGTGGCAGAAAACCCCGGGTCCTGTTTGGGCTCATAAGATTTCCGGGTGTCATGATTTGACCTCCTCTCAAAGTGGCCCACCCGGCCAACCGTCTGCTCCAAGCTAAATTTTCTGGAGGAGGACCGAACCAGCGAACGGATGTCGAACTGGAGAGCCGCAGTTACTTATTATGGCTATCAATGTGCCTACTGCGGTGTCTGTGTTTTAGCCTCTTGCCCGACTTCACGCATTCACGTGTTCGGCTCGCTCCTCCTCGATCTGCTTAATTCTGGCACGAAGCCAATGGCTAACTTCTCGCTCAAGTTTTGCCTGGTTGTCCTTTAGCTCCAAATCCTCGATGGTTTCTCCATCAGTATTTAAAGGAATGTGGTGGCAAGGTATCTCTTCAGTCCGATGTTCCGGGCTGACAAAATCGAGCAGATGACACTCACTGCACGGGTGAGCGCGATATGGGTAACCATAGTTAATACAAGACAGGGAATCCTGAAAGGTCGATTTGTTGAGCCATGGCGTCCGAACTGATCGTCCGTATCCCCCCTTCTGGATGAAGTCCAGCTCATCTTTGAGGAGTTCGAGAATATCGCGCTCATCCGTTGTCATGGCCTCAAACCTCCCTTTCAACCGGTCCTGATTAAATGGTGGTTAGCATTCCGTCATCTTGCGGCTTGCATTTCCCACTTGGCGGAGAGCGCAAGAGATATGCCAGTTGGAATCGCGAGTATTTGTGAACATAACCGCACTTGGTGTGGGCGGTTGTGAGGAACATTGCGCAAGAGATGCGGGAAAGTCCACAACTTACCCATAAACTTCACTCTCCCAACGGGTCCGAAACCCGGTACGACTATTGCGGTCGCTTTAAGAGATTCGTTCTCTTGGTAAGGAGGGGTAACGACATGATGAAGGCGCTTACAGATGACGAGACGCGCGAGCTGTTTCGGTTCGCAAAGGTTGCGCGACTTGGCTGCACCGTAAATGGTGAACCCTACGTCGTTCCTATCAACTGCCAGTTGGAAGATGACTGTCTTTACAGTCACTCCTTATCTGGACTCAAGATCACTGGTTTGCGCCAGAACCCTCGAGCGTGTGTGCAGGTAGACCAGATCGAGAGCGACTTACACTGGCGCAGTGCGATCGCGTTTGGTAAGTTCGAAGAGATTACCAGTGCAGACGAGCGAGCCAAGATTCTTAATAGCCTCCTCAGAAAGTTTCCGATGTTGACACCGGTGGAGTCTGCTATTGCAATTGATGGTTCGGCGCCCGAAGTGATCGTGTTTAGAATCAGGATTGAACGTCTGACGGGTGTGTCCGAAGGGTAGCCACAAGATGGGCTTTGCCTCAGAGTCAGGATCGCTGCTTGGACGAGGTCAGTACCGTAACGCGGTAGCGTCGGGTGAATCTTGTAAATGCAGAATTCATCGGTCATTGGTGCACATCGTTGACCCGACGCTAGCAAGAGACCAGGAGACACAGAACTGAAAACAATGGCGGACGATAAAGGACCTGGTCTTCAAGTGCATCGTGACGGCGACGTCGTCTTACGCGATGGTTCCACGGTGCGCATTCGCGTGATGCGTCCGTCAGATGAACCTGGGCTTTGTGCACTGCTAAAGTCGCTGTCGGAAGAATCACGGTGGCTGCGCTTTTACTGTCTTCAGAATAGCGCTGCCATTGCAGCCGAAGCTCACCGCGAAGCAAATCTGGACCAATCATTTGGACTCATTGCGTGCGTTGGCAATGAGGAACGTGTCGTTGGTCACGCATTTTATGCTGTCGTCGCTGATAAGCGCGCCGAGGTTGCCTTTACTATCACAAACGAGTTTCAGGGACGCGGACTCGGCAGCATTCTGCTGGGCCAACTTGCGCAAGTCGCCTCTGCAAACGGGATCGAAATCTTTGAAGCTGAAGTTGTGGCTGCCAATCACGCGATGCTGAATGTATTCAGGGCGTCGGGATTTCCCATTGAGGTAAACGCGAAGGCCGGCCAGCTTCATGTGGTTTTTCCGACCTCTTTCACCACTGAAGCTCGAAAGCAGTTCGAACGGCGAGAGTCGATCGCTGCTGTGAACGCTTTGAAACTCTTCTTTGAACCGCGCGGCGTCGCCGTGATCGGAGCTTCGCGACAACGTGGCACTATCGGTGGAGAAATTCTTCATAATCTTCTGAGTTATGGCTTCAAAGGACCAGTTTATCCAGTCAATCCCGCCGCAACGACTATCGAGAATGTTAAATCTTACGCCACGATCGAAGAGGTTCCCGGTCCGGTCGATCTCGCAGTAATCGTCGTTCCCGTTGCAAAAGTAATCGAAGTTACTGCTGCTTGTGCGCGAAAGGGCGTTAAGGCACTGGTCGTAATTTCAGCCGGTTTTTCCGAAACAGGTGAAGCCGGAAAAGCGCGTCAAGCCGAGTTGCTCAGCGTTTGTCGCAACGCCGGTATGAGATTGATTGGTCCAAACTGCATGGGCATCGCCAATACCAATCCATCGGTGCTGCTCGATGCCACCTTTGCGCCCGGCATTCCACCGCGTGGACGCGTCGGCTTCTCGTCGCAAAGCGGTGCGCTCGGACTGGCGATCATGGAGTTTGCAAACTCGCTCGGTCTTGGTATTTCAACTTTTGTCTCCGTCGGTAATAAAGCAGATATTTCCGGAAACGATCTGCTGCGTTACTGGGAATCGGACGAAGATACCGACGTAATCCTTCTCTACCTCGAGTCGTTTGGAAACCCGAAGAAGTTTTCAGAGATCGCGCGTCGCGTGGGACGCAGGAAACCGATCGCTGTCGTGAAAAGTGGACGCTCCGCCGCCGGCGCGCGCGCCACTTCATCACACACCGGCGCACTGATTGCGGCGTCTGATGTCACTGTCGATGCTCTGTTTCGACAGGCAGGAGTTGTGCGAACGGACACGCTTGCCGAGCTGTTCGATGTAGCTTCATTACTCGCAAATCAGCCGCTTCCGAATGGCCGGCGCGTTGGGATCATCACAAACGCCGGAGGGCCTGCGATTCTCTGTGCAGATGCATGTGAAGCGCGCGGGCTCGAAGTTCCTGTTTTATCCCAGGAAAGTCAGACTCAACTGCGTGCATTTCTTCCGGCTGGCGCCAGCGTTGCGAATCCTGTCGACATGATCGCGTCTGCACCTGCCGAGCATTATCGCCAGGCAATAGAAATCGTCGGGAGAGATGACAACGTTGATTCGCTGATTGTGATCTTCACGCCACCACTCGTAACGCGTGCTGATGACGTTGCACGATGCATTGTTGAGGCAGTCGATCACATCGACAATAACAAGCCGCTGCTCACTGTCTTTCTCTCGGCGCAAGAACCACCACAGGAATTGCAAACGGGAAAAGTCTGTATACCTTCCTACTCGTTTCCTGAAACGGCAGCAATTGCTCTTGCCCGCGCCACGCGTTACCGGCAATGGCGTGATCGACCTGAGACTTATCCGCCCAGGTTCGACGATATTAGGCCCGACGAAGCCGCGGCCGTTGTTGCAGCAGCGTTAGCTCGTGGAGAGGGTTGGTTGACGCCTGCTGAGGTGGCAAAGATCTTTGCCTGTTATGGCTTGCCGTTGATTGAACAGAGAGTTGTTGACAGCGTCGAGGATGCTGCCGCGTTTGCCGACGAAATGGGCGGAGAAATTGCGCTAAAGGCCATTGTTCCAGGATTGATTCACAAGACCGAAGCGGGTGCCGTTAGACTTCATCTAAACGCTTCGGAAGCAGTTCGCGCCGCCGCACAAGAGATGGCTGAAAGGCTGAGTCCGTCGGGCTTTGTGGTTCAAAAGATGGCGAAGCGCGGTGTTGAGATGCTGGTCGGTGTGGTACACGATCCGCAGTTTGGTCCGGTGGTCGCATGCGGCGCGGGTGGGGTCCAGGTAGAGCTGTTGAAGGATGTTTCCGTGCGCCTTACTCCGCTTGCAAAAGAAGATGCTTTCGAAATGATTCGCGAGCTGAAGACCTATCCTTTGCTCAAAGGCTTTCGCGGTAGTATTCCCTGCGACGTCCCGGCTTTAGAGGATGGACTGTTGCGAGTGGGTGCGATGGTTGAAGACTTACCACAGATCGCCGAACTGGATTGCAATCCTTTTGTGGTCCACGAAACCGGCGCCGCCATACTGGACGCTCGTATTCGCGTAACCTCGGTTGAGCCACGGCCGTTAGTTGGCGTGCGGCGCTGAATCGAGCCACAAAAAGGCACAAAAAGCACAAAAGGCACATACCTATTCCTAATCTCGTATGTGCCTTTGTGCCTTTTGCGGCCAGTCAGCCTTCGTACGCAAGGTCGTCGTACTCTTCGCTACAGATCTCGCAGCGAAAAGGATTGTCCAGTCCGGAGACTAACGCGTCGGTGTAAAACTGATAGGCGTCTTCGTCAACGTAAAGCTCTCGGGCGCACATTCCACAGCGAACCTCATGCTGATTGTCATCAGTCATGATTGACGGTGCTGGGATCGGAGCCTGTGGTGTTTGATTGGTATAAGGGCGAAGCATTGTCATAGTCCTCCGTTGCTAGTTTCCATTTCCATTCCCGTTGTCATGTCGCGGAAAGCGTCTCTTGCGCACGATCTCAACTGAACAATGCGCGCGTGCGGCCACTGCGCCGGCTACGCTGCCGAGAAGAAATCGCTCCAGGCGATTGCTCAGACCAGTTGCACCGAGAAAGATGCAGTCGGCTCGCCATTCTTCCGCATATTCGACGAGCACCCGCTTGGGATCGCCCAGCTTGACGATGCCTTCCGCCCGCAGTCCCCTTGCCCGCAGTCGTTGTGCGGACAACTCCGCGAGGCGTTTCGCATCTTCGAGCTCTGCTTCGTTACATTCTGCGACCGACTTCCTCACCGCGGGTATAACCTCTCCGACCACGGTCGGTGTGAGCGGTTGATCGACCACAATGACATGCACCTCGCTCTTTTCGGGCCACTTCCGCGCTGCAACCTGCTCGACAGCAAGATCTGCGTTACTCGATCCGTCCACGCCAACGATCAGTCGCACCGGAAAATCAGGTTCATCAAGCTTTCCGCGAGCAATTCGAACTGAACAGCGAGCCTCGTTAAGCAGCCACTGCGAAATACTCCCGAGGAAAAATCGACCCACTGCCGAACGCCCGTGCGAGCCAACCAGAATCAGATCGGCTTTGAATTCTTCCGCCTTCGAAAACAACTCCCACGTGGGTGAGCCCCAAACAGCTTCGTGGTTTACCTTCCAGTTCGGAAAGTTCGCTTGAAACCTTTCGGCTGCTTTTGCCGCGAGCTTGTCTGCGTCTAAAACGACTTGCGACGACGCCATGTATTTACGCTCCAAACCAAGTGGCCCCTTCGCCTGCGCGGCCATTTCAACGACCTCGGCTGCGGAAGGGGGTGGTGGCGGCAGCCAAACTTCCGCAGCCGTCATAACCAGCGCCTCACCAGTGGCAGGCAAACCCGCATGTGTCAGATCGTCGAGAGCCGAGTCTGCCGAGTCAGAACCGTCGTAAGCAATTAGTAGTTTCATGTTCGTTGGTCCTCACACATTTGACCTCACCATGCCGGTTGGCAAGGCTCGTACCTACAGGAAAACCTTCAGTTAGCGCGATTTTTGACTTGTAATGGTGAGTAAAAGTCCGCAGCAAACAACAAAACTACGCATTCCCGCTAACGATCACACGGACGCCGCGAATGGCTCAACTATCTCCCGCTAACCTGCACGATGAAGAACTCGCCCGTGATTCGGTGTCGCGCGTAAGATTACGCCGGCGCTCGCTTTGTCGGACCGCACCATCGGTTGCACGCCTACAGAAATAGCGACCTTCAAAGGATCACAGCCAAGGCGTGCGCGATAACTGATCGCACGATCGGTAAAGGCTGATGCGAAACACTGGCGCACGGCGCGCAACAGCGCTTCGCGCCCCCGCACGTTGAGAAAAGTTTCTGTGGTGCCGGCGAACGATGCTTCGGGCAAGTCATCAGCAATGACAGAAGAACTCACGGCCAGTTCGGGTTCACGACCGAGTCGTTGGCAAAGCTGTTCGTAAGCTCTAGTGATTGCGTCACGCAATTCCTTCGGCAGCGGCATATCCAGAACAGCCACGCGTGCTGCATGTCCTCGTCGTTTGAGTTCCTCGACGTCTTCGTGATCGAAATCCGAGACGAGCGAACGGAGTTCGTATTCGAGTTGGCCCTCAGCCAAATGAGCGCGATAAGCGTCGGCTGTTGTTGCGAAGCCATCGTTGACGCCAACACCTGCGGGTTTGGGTGAATTAAAGAGTTCTCCCAAAGAAGCATTCTTACCGCCCACGCGGGCCACATCTTTGAGCCCGATCTCTGCAAAGTTGAGTGTGTAGATAAGTTTGTTATGTCTCATGACGCACTTGGAGCCCCTCCGTATTTTTTAATACGGGCAAGGCTCGTGCCTGTCTGCATTCGCTCTTTTCTCAATGTCTCTGAGCTTTACCTCAAGACATCAGCGGGAGTTCTACGCACATTTGCGGAACTTTTCGCATAGACTGCACCAATCGATGTGGATGTCGGAAGATTTCGAAGCCGTGTGGGCGGCACGTTCATTGCTCGAACAAGTTGAACTGTGCATGAGTGCTTTGACGTCCTGACTTTACGGCAAAGCCGTGCATGAGACAGGCGATGTTTGGGGACCTGCGGGGCGAGCATTAAAATTTCAGCATCGCGGAGCAGAGCAATCTAATGGAAGATCGAATAAAAGAACTCGATCGCTCGATCATCGATGACGTCACCCTTGGTCCAACGCTGTTCGAAGAATTGCGAGCTGCCCAGCATGAGCTTGGGCTACTTCAGGGTGACCGGGCTACCTGTCCGTTTCTGCGGCCTCATATCCTTCCTCGCACTCAATATGAAACTGTAAAGCGCGCGGCCGAAACGCTGGCTGGCGCTTGTGAGAAGATCGCGATTGCCGCACTTACCGATGCCGCGTTGATGGCTCTCCTTAATGTTACGCAAGCCGAGGAGGAAGTCGCGCGTATCGAGCCGCGCTATTCACGATTGTGTGTGAGCAGTCGTCTCGATGGTTTTATGAGTACGAGAGGCTTTCAATTTCTGGAGTACAACGCAGAAACACCTGCAGGTGTCGGTGATCAGATGCAACTGGAGAAGGTTCTTTTCCGGTTACCGGCATTGAAACAGTTTCTCGAAGCCAATTCTCACTGGCTGCCAAAGCCGCACAGGGCGCTCCTGGTGTCGCTGCTAAAAGCGTATCGCGAATGGGGTGGAGAGGAGGATAAACCTCGAATTGCGATCATCGACTGGGAGGGAGTTCCAACAAGTAGTGAGTTTCGAATCCTGAAAGACTATTTTGTTGCCGATGGCTATCCTGCGCTTATCGCCGATCCACACGATCTCGAATACAACGGCGAGTACTTATCCATAGACGGGTTTCGGATCGACATCGTATACAAGCGAGTTGTCATTCACGAATTCCTAAGCCGATTTGGTTTGGACCATCCGCTGATTCAAGCATACCGGGATGGTCGTGTGTGCATGGCAAACTCGTTTCGCACAAAGCTCGTACACAAAAAGTCTACGTTTGCGGTCCTTTCCGATCCGCTTTACGAAAATTTGTTTGAATCTGGCGAGCTCGAAATGATTCGAAAACACATTCCGTGGACCTGTTATGTTAGACCTTCGCGAACAGTTTTTCACGGCTCAGAGTTTGATTTGGAAACTCTGATTTTGAATGAACAGCGACAGTTTGTTCTCAAACCTAATGACGACTATGGTGGCCATGGCGTGTTTCTGGGCTGGGAGTGCAGTAGACAGGAGTGGCAGGACGCAGTCAAAGCTGCGTTACTCAAGCCATATGTGGTCCAGGAAAGAGTGGTCCTGGAAAAAACAAACATTCCAGCTTATTCCGATCGAGTCTATCTCGATGAATTGTTCGTTGACTACAATCCGTTTCTGTTTCAGAACGAAGCTGAAGGAGCATTAATCCGTTTGTCAGCATCTCCACTGTTGAATGTCACTTCGGGTGGAGGACAAACCGCGTTGTTGGTATTGGAAGAATGAGTAAGGACTTGGCTGCGCGCGGTCTTTCCTCCGCCGAGGCACAAAAACGCCTACAACAGTTCGGACCTAACGCGCTGCCGGAGAAAGCTCCGCTAACGTTCTGGCGGCGCTTCTTTGCCCAATTCCAAAGCCCGCTTATCTACATCCTGCTGTTTGCTCTCGTCGTTGACATCGCCGTCTGGTTTTTTGAAGGCGCGCAGGGTCTTCCGATCGAATCCATCGCCATCGCAGTCATCCTTCTGCTGAACGCCGGGTTAGGCGTCTATCAGGAGAGCAAGGCGGAGGCAGCACTCAAGCACTTGAAAGACCTGGCCGCGCCTCTTGTCTGGGTCATTCGTGACGGAGTGCTAGGCCACTTGCCGAGCATCGATTTAGTGCCCGGCGATTTAGTGCGCGTGGAGCAGGGCGACCGCATTCCGGTTGACGGCATTCTCGCCGAAACACAGGGGGTCATGGTCGACGAGTCGGTTTTGACAGGAGAGTCAATCCCTGTTGATAAGGAGCAAGACGCCGAGGTGTTTAGTGGCACGCTCATGGTGCGCGGCAAAGGCTACATCGACGTCAGCCGCACTGGAAAAGAGAGCGCCATGGGCAAGCTCGCGACGATGCTCGGCGAGGTCGACGTGGAGGAGACACCGCTCGAACGCCGTCTCGAAGGATTCGGGCGCCGAGTTGCGCGTGTGATTCTCCTGCTCGCCTTGTTGATCGCCACAGGCGGACTCCTGGTCGAGGGCGTTAGCCGGTTCGGGCATGTATTGCTTTTCGCCGTAGCGCTGGCCGTCGCCGCGATTCCCGAAGGACTCCCGGCAGTGCTGACGATGACGCTCGCGCTCGGAGTTGAGCGGATGGCGAAACGGAAGGCCGTGGTGCGCCGGTTGAGTGCGGTTGAGGCACTGGGGTCAGTAACGGTGATCGCTACGGACAAGACGGGCACACTCACTGAAAATCGAATGCACGTCAGAGACGTTGACAGCCTTGACCCCGAGCGTGCCCTGCGCGCGATGGTCCTGGCAAACGACGCCGAAGAAAACACCGAGGCCGGTGATCCGCTCGAGTTAGCCCTCCTCAACTACGCGTCAACACAACACATCGAGCCGGCCAAACTGAAAAGCAAACATCCACGACGCAGCGGTCTGCCTTTCGACAGCTCTTACAAGTACATGCGCGCCACCGTCGAAGAAGATGGGAAACTTGTGAGCTACCTCAAGGGCGCCCCCGAAGTAATCATCGACTCGAGCCGATTCGCTGACGACGAAAAACAAAACTGGATGGAGAAGGCCGAGGCCTACGCCGGAGAGGGCTACCGCGTGTTGGGCCTCGCATGGCGCGCGGACGAAGGTGATGATGATCTTGATTTTCTCGGGCTGGTGCTGCTCTGGGATCCGCCACGCCCGGAAGTTCCTGAAGCCATACGTCTATCACAGGAAGCCGGGATACGTGTTGTGATGATTACGGGCGATCACCCGGCGACAGCAGTTGCGATTGCGCACGAAGTGGGCATTCCACCGAGTCGCGTTCTGACGGGCCTCGACATCAAAACCCTGTCGTCACCTGCCCTCATAAGTGCAATAAAAGAAACTAACATCTTTGCGCGCGTCGCCCCTGAACATAAGCTCCGCCTCGTTGAGGCTCTCAAAGAGAGTGGCGAGGTCGTTGCCGTCACGGGAGACGGGGTAAATGATGCACCGGCGTTGAAACGCGCCGATGTGGGTGTGGCGATGGGCCAGCGCGGAAGTGATGTCTCGCGTGAAGTGGCAGATCTCGTGCTTCTGGACGATAACTTCGCCACCATAGTTGCGGCCATCGAGGAAGGGCGCTCGATTTACGAGAACATCCAGAAGTTCATCCGTTTCCTTTTCTCAACCAACATAGCGGAGGTATTGATTGTCGTCCTCGGCGCGTTCGGGGCGGTACTACTGGGCCTGCGCGACGATACGGGGGCGCTGTTCCTGCCACTGACCGCCGTTCAGCTATTGTGGTTGAATATCATCACTGATGGCCCACCCGCCCTGGCGCTGGCGCTTGATCGTAATCCCGGTGTGATGCACAAGCGGCCACGCAGCGCCCAATCACCGCTGCTCGACTCTGCCTCGCTACGCTTCATCCTTGAAGTCGGGATCGCCAAGGCCTTCATCGGATGCCTGCTACTCATTTTCCTGCCCCGCTACGGCTACAACCTCGAAACCACTCGCACTTTGCTCTTTCTCTACATGGCAATTGGTCAACTGGTTTTTGTGTACCCTTCGCGGCATACCAATATCACCCCGAAGTCTAATTTGACGCTCCACTTAGTAGTGGTGTTGAGCATAGGCTTGCAACTGCTGACGGTTCTGTTGCCCAGCCTCCGCCGAATGCTCGGGCTCGAAGCTCTCGACTCTGTGGAACTGCTGGTAATGATTGTCGCTGTGCTTTTGGCGTGGGGCATCGCCGAAGCATTCAGTCGCGCCGCCTGGGACTGGGGCAAGAAGGCTGGTTGAGTAATCTTCTCTGTGCACAGAGAAGAGCAATCCTATGAGACGAGCCCCTTTACGATGACGCCTGCAAAGTAAGCAAGTGAGGCGGCGATGGCGCCCACGAATAAGGTCGTCAGACCTGAATGCCACCAGGACGAAGTAGACCATCTGCTCTTTATCGAACCGATGGCCGCAAAGACGATGCCCGTTAAGACTGCGGAGAACACAAGCGCGTGTTCCATTCCAAATAGGTAAGGTAGCAAAGGAACCAGCCCGCAAATGAGAAATGCTGTAAACGTGCTGAGTGCGGCAATCCAGGGAGAACGTACCTCACGAGGCAATCCATACTCATCCGTCAACATCGTTTGAACCCATCGCCCTCGATCAGCGGTCACTAGTTCCACGATTCGTCGGAGGTCATCACCTTCAAATCCCTTGCGCGCAAAAATCTGTCTCACTTCTTCGCGCTCACCCTCCGGCGCTAGATCAATATGACGATGCTCGATCTGTTCCAATCGTCGCCAATCGTCATGTTCGGCTTTGGTTCCAAGATAGTTACTTGCGGCCATCGAAAAGCCATCCGCCAACAGGTTGGCAAATCCGAGGGCAAGAATTATCCACTTTGAAAGTTGCGCGCCGGCAACGCCCGTCACCACTGCCAGTGTCGTTACTGACCCGTCGATACCACCGTAAATCCAGTCGCGCAGGTAGTTATGCGTTGGGCCACCCTCGAGGCGTTTTCGAATAGCATCGGCGGAATGCTCGTGTTCCATAGTCTCGTACAGGTTCAGTTTGAATACGCCGAAGGCGTTCGCTACGCCGAAGGCGTTCGCTAATTTCAGCCCAGGGTTGGAGCATAGCGACAACCCTGGGATAACCACACAGCATTTCGTTGAACCCTGTAAGGGTTCGCCTCGCGAAGAACCCTTTCAGGGTTCACTTCTTTCTCTATCCGTTACCCAGGGTTCTCGCTACGCTCGAACCCTGGGCTGAAATTAGCGAACGCCTTTGGCGTTTCAGCTTTTCAGTGGCAAAGCTTGTACCCACGCAAAAATACGTTGGCTTCGAAGCTGGTTTGTGAGGAACTGCGGAAAACAGCTGCCATTGGTGCGGAGTTTTTCTCAGTTCGGGGGTGACACGGCTGATTGACGCGCAGCAGTCCTCGGCACGGCTGTGCCGAAAGAGTCCGGATCCGATTGGACACAGCGCCAACGGCGCGAAATATGATAGCCAGGGGCAAGCGTCGAGCGAAGCGAGGCGCGTCGCCCCTGGATAAAAGAGCACAATGGCCGAGGAGCTCTGAAAGAGCGCAATAATAACGTCGATAGTT
>DASTVU010000672.1:0-35112 GCA_035758935.1 Pyrinomonadaceae bacterium
TTTCGTGTAACGCCAGCGAATCGCGTTGGCGGTCTGATCGCCCTTGCCGCCCATCTTGATTGCGAGCAAGCCATTCTCTGACGCCATCATCGCGCGAAACACTTCCCAATCTTTCGCGTTCAACTTCTCGTCGCGATTCATATCAAACGCTTCGAACGCAGCGACCAGCATTTTGTCCATTGGCGCAGTGCCGCCGGCTGCGGAAACCTCAGCCTTCGTGATCATCTGATCTTTATCTTTGTCGTAAGCACCGAGCCCTTGTTCAAACGAAATCGTCGGCACCTGCCGGCCCGGTTGGTTTTGCGGAAATCCCCAGCCGTTGATGTAGAGATATTCAGAATCGTGACTCGCGATCGACTTCATCTCGCACGCCAGCCCGCGAACCCACCAGACTCTTTTGCCGTCTGCAACGGAGTACGCCGACAGTTGAAACGACTCAGGAACAATGATTTGCTTCGGACCTTGTGCAGGTTTATAAACAATCGGTGTCGAGTAGCCGGAGATCACGATTGGCCGCTCGATTTTCCAGCGTACCTTGCCACTGTTTTTATCAACCGCAACCATGTAGGAATTAGGGTTGTCCTGATCGACAGGCAATATGACCTTGTCATCAACGAGGATCGGCGACGCGCCGAAGCCGTAGAACATGTTGAATGGACCAAGCGGAAGTTTCCAGCGCTCTTTGCCTTCGGCGTCGTACGAGATCATTCCGAAGTCCTGGAAGAAAACGTAGACGTTCGTGCCGTCAGTAACCGGAGTCGGAGATGCCGGACCGTTCACATTCTGCAAACGTCCTGCTTGCGCGCGTGGCGCTTCCTTTTGCCAGAGAATCTTGCCCGTTTGCCGATCCAAAGCGATCACAAACAGTTTTTCCTTGTCGTGTGCGGTGACGAAGATTCGATCGCGCGTCAACACCGGAGACGAATGGCCCGGCGGGAGTGCAGTTTTCCAAACGACGTTTTTGTTTGGTCCAAACTCCGTGGGCAAACCTTTGGTTTCAGAAACGCCGGTTCCATTCGGTCCACGAAACTGTGACCACTCATCGCTGGCAAAGCTGGTCAGTGACGTCACAAAAAGAATTGCGACAAGAAGAATGGGCTTTAACATTGTTACTGGCTCCGTTGTAAAGTGAGCAGATAATAACGCCTTCACGGTTCGGGGTAAATCTGTGTAATCTGTGAACTGAAAGGAACCCGACAGAGATGAAAACAATCTTTCTCCTCCTGGCTTTTGTTTCGTACGCGGCGGCGCAGAATCCCACGCTACAAAAAGACCGCCAGGTTCTATTAGACTTTCGAGTCGACCGGAAAATTCCCGATATCAGGATTCCAGCCGCGACTCAAAAAAATGTTCTTTCAAAAGTATTTCGCAGATACCTGAGTGACTCGAACCGTTGTAACTCCGAAATCGATACCAGCAAAGGCACAGATCCCCTTGCCGAGGCACGCAAAGCCGGACAGATTGTGCCGTTGATTGTCGACATGACGACCGGGAGCTTCACAGCCGCAAATCAGACTCAGACTCTGTACGTGATCTCTGTAAGTGAGTGCAACGCTTCTCACGCTGATAACTACGGCACGAAGCGAGTTGCAATCTTCGCGGGCCAACAAATGGTCGCCGATGTAGACGCTGATTTCGCGAGCAACATCGTGCGTAAGTCCGATCTCAACAGCGACGGCATCGACGAACTATTGATGACCACTGGCGACATGGCCCAGGGAACGCTGATTGAGATGGCAACGCTCGTTAGCTTTCAAGGTGGGCGCCGCCGTGTGATTCAAGATTTTGGTTCAGTCGTCGAGGACTCATGCGCTTCGGAAATGCCGAGCGCCACTTCAGACGCATCAGTGCTTTACATCTCCGACGTCGTTCCCGGAAATATGCCGAAGATCACTCAGGAGAATTACAGTTCGGGCTGCCGTGGTAAGGCGAGACGCTGGAAACTCGTCTCACGCGGCAAGAGACAATAGTGATGTTGGATTTTCTCTGTGCAACCTCTGTGTTGTCTGTGTCTCTGTGGTAAATGTTATCCACGAAACTGATCCCCCACAGAGACACAGAGAACACAGAGGTTGCACAGAGATGCTTAGTCCTACCTTTGAAGACGTAATTGCCGCGCGCGAGTTCATCGCGCCGTACTTGCCAAAGACGCCTCTCATCCGCGTAAGAGCACTGTCAGAGCTGCTCGATTGCGACTACTACGCAAAGTTGGAAAACCTGCAACCGGTTGGCGCATTCAAGGTGCGCGGCGGCGTAAACCTCGTCGGCACTGCGAGTGATCAGGAACGACGCACAGGCCTCGTTGCGGCGTCGACCGGGAATCACGGCCAGTCACTCGCATACGCCGGTCGTCTCTTTAGTTGTCGGGTCATCATTTATGCACCTGCCGAGAACGTGAACGAATCGAAGATGCAGGCGATTCGCGATCTCGGAGCGGAAGTCAGATATCACGGACGCAATTTTGACGAAGCACGACAGGAATGCGAGCGAGTCGCAGTCGAGCAAGGGCTTCGTTATGTACATTCGGCAAACGAAACAAAATTGATTGCGGGCGTCGGTACGATTGGACTGGAGATCTTTGAGGATCTCTCAGACGTCGACGTCATTATCGCGCCTGCCGGTGGCGGTAGTTGCGCTGCGGGAAATTGCATCGTCACGAATGAGCTCAATCCAAACGTGAAGGTGATCGCAGTTCAATCGGAGGCAGCGCCCGCGATGTGGCACGCCTGGCGCAACCGATCGCTGGACCCGTATCCAACGATGAACACAGAGCACGAAGGTCTCGCGACGCGCGTGCCTTTTGAGCTCACAAACAAGATCCTTTGGGAAGTGCTCCACGACTTTACGCTCGTGAGTGATAGTGAGATCAACGACGCTGTGAGGTTGCTTGCGCGTCATGCAAAGCAAGTCAGCGAAGGAGCAGGAGCGGCTTCCCTCGCTGCCGCGATCAAACTTCGCGATGAGTTGCGCGGAAAGAAAGTTGTTGGCATCGTGTCTGGTGGAAATCTCCCGCTCGAACGCTTTGCTAAATTAATAGGTTGAACTTGGAAGGAGTCAGTACCGTAACGCGGTAGCGTCGGGTGAAGTCTTGAGTTTCTAAGAGCTACTGATGCACTACATTCGACCCGACGCTACCGCGTTACGGTACTGACCGCCTCCAAGAAAAAGTTTTGAGGCAAGAGCCAACTACGAACATGGGGAGGAACAATGGCAGAACTGTTGCAGGAGTACACAACTGTTATCACCGGTCCGGATGATACGACTTACACCGCGCGTAGCTACGGAGAAGAGCGCGCTGATGGAACGTGGATTGGCTGGATTGAGTTTGAGCCGGTTGATCCGAGTAAACCAATGCTCGTGACCGATCAGGAAACATCACAAGCGAATCGAGTCGCCGTTGAATACTGGGCCACCGGGCTTGAGGCTGTTTACTTCGAAGGCGCATTGGAACGCGCGCACACCAGGTAATCCACAGATTACGCAGATGCGATCGAAGACACTCGCTGCCTGCCTCGTACTTCTGATTTGCGCGTGCAGTGTTAGCGCGCAGGAGAAAACGAAAAGGCTCGTCATTGCTGCGAGCACCGTTCTTGACGGCAAAGGCGGTGTCGTTCATAACACACGCATCGTTATTGAAGGATCGAAGATCGTTAGGATCGATCCGAAAGCCGGACCAGTCGACTACGATCTGCGCGGGTTAACGGTGTTGCCGGGATGGATCGATAGTCACGTCCACATTACGTGGAGTTTCGGTCCCGACGGAAAAAACGCAGGCGCCGGAGGAACCTCACGATTTTTCACCGAAGCAGCCGCCGCTAACGCAAAAGCGACATTGATGGCCGGTTTCACCACCGTGCAAAGTGTCGGCTCGCCAAACGATCTGCCGTTGCGTGATGCGATCGCAAAAGGAACTCTACCCGGTCCAAGAATTCTCACCTCCGCGGAACCACTCATGGGCCGCGGCGATCAAACCGGTACCCCCGAAGAGATTCGCGCGTTTGTTAGAAAACAAAAGGAAGCGGGTGCTGACGTAGTCAAAATCTTTGCTGCCGGCAGTGTTCGGCGGCCGCAGATGTTGTTATCGCAGGAACAACTGAACGCCGCTTGTGATGAAGCAAAGAAACTGGGTTTGCGCACGCTTGTTCATGCTTACCAGGACGCGGTTGGCGCCGCCGCGCGTGCCGGATGTACGCAGATTGAACATGGAACGCTTGCGAGCGACGACGATTTGAAGTTACTGGTCCAGAAAGGCGTATGGCTCGATCCACAGGCGGGACTGGTGATGGAAAACTATCTGCTCAATAAGGACAAGTTCGTCGGCACGCTGGGTTTTCCGGAAGAAGCTTTCACAGTCATCAAAGAGATTATTCCCTCGTATCACGCGTTTCTGAAACAAGCGCTGAAGGTTCAGGGTCTGAAGATCGTCTTCGGCTCCGACGCACTGGCCGGGTCGCACGGAAGAAATGCGGAGGAGTTTGTCGATCGTGTGCTTGACGGAGGTGTTGATCCGATGGCAGCTATGGTTTCCGCCAACTCACTTGGGGCAGAAGCACTGGGCATGGGAAATCAGATTGGGTCGATCGCGCCCGGCCTGGAAGCTGACATCATCGCGCTCGATGGCGATCCTTTAAAGGACATTACCGCGGTACGTCGCGTTGTGTTTGTGATGAAGGGCGGAGTTGTTCACAAAAACCCGCGCTGACTACTTACTCAACCTCCAACCTGCAAACGGCTTCACAGTGGCGCAAGTTGGACTACCATCCTTGCCTGTTCCCGGTACGCGCGCTTCAAGAACTTTCTTTCCACCTGTTGCCTGATTCACAACGTCCCACGTGATATCTCGGAATGGAACTTTCAACCGGCGACTCCAGTGTGTGTCCGTCTGTCCTGCATAAGTTCCGATGCCAATGTAAACGAATCGCTCTTGAGGTGGTCCCTGTACAAATGGACCAAGGAGTGTCGGAGATCCATCTTTTCCCTCTTTGACGCGCACATCAAACTCGAAGCTCAGGTCTCCTTTGCCGGACCGCTGCTTCTGCACGACTTCAAAGTCGTTTCCACGACCCTTCTGCAAACCAAAATCAATACCGGGCGGCGGACTCGCCAGGATTATTCGAAAAGTAAGTTCCTGCTCCATGCCCCAAAGATAGACCCAGCCACAAAAAAGCACAAAAGGCACAAGAAAACAGATAATCACTTTTTGTGCTTCTTGTGCCTTTTTGTGGCTGTGATTTATTTCAACAAATTCGAAACTTCGAGCACTTGCTCGGGCCTCGCTCGCACCCAGTAGTTTTCAGTCAGATTGATCCATCGCACCGTGCCCGTTGAATCGACCAGGAACTCTGCCGGGCGTGCGATGTCATGACCATCCTCACCGGCACCCGCATGGACCAGATCGTAACGACGAATCACTTCAACGCTCTGATCGGAGAGTAATGGGAAAGTGTAACCTTGTTGCTGCGCGAGATCGCGTGACGCATCAGGAGCATCAACACTGATCGCAACCGGACGTATGCCCACTTCGCTCAACTTGTCCAAACTTTTTTCAATACCCCGCAACTCGGAGTTGCACAAAGGTCACCAGTAGCCTCGGTAGAAGATCAGCAGCACGCCTCTAGGCGCCTTGCCGTTGATCGGCGTGGTCATTAGTTCGTTGAGTGACACCTGCTTGCCTGTGGTATCAGGCAGAGTAAAGTCTGGCGCTCGCTGACCGACTTGCGGTGCACCTTTCGACGCCGGCAACATGCGTCCGCCAACGAAGTACGCAAAAACAAATAAACCAATCACGAGGACGCCAAATGCAGTTACGAGCACGCTGATGATCTTCGAGCGCGTGGGATGCGGGCGATCCGAAGCAAAGCCCCGTCGCAGTCCCACGAACAGCAACACTCCCGCAAGCAGGAAGAGCAAGAAGTTGGCCCACGGAAAGTCGCGTGTAAGCGGGAACCAGACGAAGATGAAGAAGTAACTCATGAAGGCCGCGACGGTGAGCAGTAAGCCCACCCAGAGCGGCCAGTTAATGCGTCGTAATATCGTGTCCATGGTGTTAACGACTAAACGGTCTTAACTTCGTTCTACCATACGCAACGAACGCGCACAGCAAAGCAATTATCAAATTCGGAAAAGCCGGTCCAAAACCATCGCCCATCGCCACTACAACCGTTGCACCGATCATAATGATCGTTAATCCGATGGCAGCAAGCACCGTCAGATATGGCTTTATCCGCAAAAGTCCCGGAAGTAGTAATCCGAGTCCACCAAGTATTTCACACACGCCGATGAAATGAATAAACCACCCGGGAAACAGTATCTGGTTCGGCGATCCCATACTTCGCATTTGCTCGATCGTGTAATAGAACTTGGTGCCGCCCGCAAACAAGAATAGTAACCCCAAAAGTATCTGAAGTATCCAAAGTAAGATGTTCATGTTTAGTGTCCTTAAAGAATCAAGATCGATTACTACATCGCAAAGGAATCAGTGCACGCAAACGCGTGTCGTTTAAATCGAGTCCAAGCCAGAGCAACACTCAAGTTTGCAAATCAGTTTGCGCCATCACTCCTCCAAACTTCACTGCTGCGGCAGTCCTTTAATCTCCAACACCGGACGAATCTCGATCGTGCCGTACTTCGCACCCGGAATACGTTCAGCAATGCTCATCGCCTCGTCGAGATCACGCGCGTCGATCAGGTAGTAGCCGCCGAGTGCCTCACGAGTTTCAGCGAATGGACCATCCGTGACCAGCCGTTTGCCAGAGCGCACGCGGACACTCGTGGCGGTCGCCACCGGATGCAAAGGACTAGCCGCCAGGTATTTGCCCGAAGCGTTGAGATCCTGTGCGAGTTGTGCCGACTCGACATAACAATGGTCACGCTCACTGTCGGTCATGGCGTCTTCCGCGAGATAAACCAGTAACATGTATTTCATAATTTCGTGCCTCCACTGCTAAATCGAACGGCGAGCTATAGAATCGACACCTCAACCGAATTTTTTTATTATCAAACGTGCTTCCAAACGCTAACTTTACCGTCGACGCAGTTTACCGATCTGACTGGGGCCGGATTGTTGCAACTCTCATACGTCAGTTTGGCGATTTCGAACTTGCCGAAGACGCTGCTCAAGACGCGTTCACTGCCGCCGTCGACCAGTGGCCAACCGAAGGTATACCCGAATCACCGCGTGCCTGGATCATCCAGACAGCAAAGCACAAAGCCATCGATCGCCTGCGACGTCAGATCCGTCTTCAGGAAAAACTCGAAGCCGATCCAGACTTCGCGTCAGAACCAATCGTCGAAGGTCCAAAGCTCGATTTTGAAGAGATCCCCGACGATCGTTTACGACTGATCTTTACCTGCTGCCACCCAGCACTGTCTCTGGAAGCACAGGTCGCCCTGACGTTGCGTACTTTAGGCGGTCTTCAGACCGATGAAATCGCGCGTTCGTTCCTCGTTCCCACCGCCACGATGGCCCAGCGACTGGTGCGCGCGAAACGAAAAATCCGCGACGCAGGAATTCCTTTCAGTGTTCCAGACACGACTGAGATGCCGGCGCGTCTGGACGGTGTGTTGACCGCAATCTATCTCATCTTCACCGAAGGTTATGCACCGACGAGAGGCGCACCACTCGTGCGAGCCGATCTCTGTGCGGAAGCAATTCGACTCGGCCGTCTTCTCAGAAGACTGCTCGGTCCGAAGCCGCCTTCTGAAGCGACTGCACTCGTTGCCCTCATGTTGTTACACGACTCGCGACGCGAGGCTCGCCTGGATGAAGATGGCGATCTGGTTACGCTCGAAGAACAGGATCGCTCGCTTTGGAACAGGGCTCAAATTGACGAAGCACTCGTTTTAGTTGATGAGGCACTCGCCGGCCAACCTGGTCCATACGCGTTGGAGGCGGCCCTTGCCGCTGAACACTGTAAAGCCGCTCGAGCTGAAGACACGAACTGGGAAGAAATCGTCAAACTCTACGATCTCCTCGCAGACCTGATGCCTTCTCCGATCGTGTCGTTAAATCGCGCCGTGGCAGTTGCAATGGCCCGCGGTCCACAAAAGGCACTCGAGTTAATCGACGAGCTCGCCGCATCGGGCGAGCTCGACGAATACCATCTGTTACACGCAGCGCGCGCTGACATGCTTCGTCGTCTCGGATCCAATGAAGAAGCCGCTGAGAGTTACAAAACAGCTTTGCGTTTGGTCACCAACGACAGCGAGCGCCGTTTCCTCGAGCGCCGCCTCCGCGAAGTCCGATCGTTGCCACAATAAATTCTTGTCACAAAAAGGCACCTAAAGCACAAAATGATTACTTCATTTGGCGCTGTTGCTGAATTATTGTTTTGTGCTTTGTGCCTTTTTGTGGCGACCTCTTCTTTGTGGCTAAGCTCCGCCGCCTGCGGCCATCGCGGCGAGGCGCTTGTCGATCTCTTCCGGTGAAACATCTTCTTTGTGCGTCGCGACGGTCCAAACGTGACCGAACGGATCCGTCAACGTACCGGAACGATCACCGTAAAACTGGTCCTGCACAGGCTTCATCTCAGTGCCGCCGGCGGCGATAGCCTGCGGATAGATCGTGTCGACGTCGTCAACGTAGATCATCAGGCTTACGGGTGTGCCACCGAAAGCTTTTACTCCCTTGAACTGCTCGCTCGCATCGGCGAGCATGAACGGTGAATCGCCAATCTTCATTTCGGCGTGGCCAATCTTTCCTTCGTGTTCCATGCGAAACAGTTCGACGGCACCGAATGCTTTCTTGTAATACTCCATCGCGTCAGCCGCACCATCGATAACCAAATAGGGCGTTAAAGAGTGGTATCCCTCCGGAATCGGTTTCACATCTGCCATAACAATTCCCCTTTCGTTAGTTGAGAGTCTTACTAAGTCTGGAAATTTTTCTGCCGTTGTTTTTGACGACAACGAGCGTCATATCGTCGGTGAGCGGGCGCGGCGCCGCAAAATCCTGCACTGCGCCCAGCACTGAAAACAGCACTGCCTCCGCCGACTCGCCCTGGGCGCGGCGTAACTCGGTTTGGAGTCGCATGTTGCCAAACTCCTGCTCCGCTTCGTTGAATGACTCAAGGATACCATCAGAGCACGCTAATAGCAGATCGCCGCGCCGTAAACGGACGGTGCCGCAGTCAAACGATGCTTCCGGCACTGCCCCGAGCACTGGTCCACCGTCCGAGAGTAATTCGAGCTGTCCACCTGAACGCAGCAACAACGCGGGCGGATGTCCGGCGCTACAGTAATCGAGTTGCTCCGTAATCGAATTGAGTCGAGCAACAAACAAACTGCTTAACGGCTCGATGCCTGCGAAACGAGCAATGTCGCGATTGACACCGGCGACAATCGTTTCCGGATCGCTGCTCCTCGCGGTATGTGTGCGAATAAGTCCAACCAGATGCGTGACCCACATCCCTGCCGCCAACCCTTTGCCGCCGATATCGCCAAGCGCAAGGATCAGACCTTCACTCGTCTCCTCGGCACTAAAGAAGTCACCCGGCAAATGACGAACTGCAAAGATCTCACTCGCTACATCGAAACTGCCGTGTCGCACCAGACTCGGTGCGCATAAACGGCGATGCACCTGTGCCGCTTCGAAGATCGCAGTGTTCAGCTCAGCGTAATCCTGCTGCAGCTTCTCCAATCGTTGTTCGAGCGCGCTGGAGGGCGACACAACTGTAGACTGGGGAGACGACTGGACTCCGAATGCTGGGAGAGTCATAACAGGACCTCATCCGACAAACTTATAGCCACTTCCGTGAACGGTAAGAATAAAACGTGGTTCTTCGGGATTCGGTTCGAGCTTTTGTCTTAAATGAACAATGTGCGTATCGACCGTACGAGTGGTTGGATAATTTTCATATCCCCAAACTGCATCGAGCAGTCGATCACGACTGAGTGTTTCAACAGGATGAGCAATGAAATAGGCCAGTAAAGCAAACTCTTTCGCCGAGAGATCGATTACGTTTCCAGCGCGGCGCACTTCGTTGCTGCGAATGTTGACTTCAACGTCACTGAATTTATAAATCTCCGGAGCCGGCGCCGGTGATGAAGCTCGTCTTAATACGGCCTTAACACGAGCCATCAACTCACGCACTGAAAACGGTTTGGTAACGTAATCATCAGCACCCAACTCGAGACCGACAACTTTGTCGATCTCCTGACCACGAGCAGTCAGCATGATGATCGGAACTGACGGTCGCTTCGCCTTCAACTGTTTGCAAACGTCGAGTCCGCTCATGCGCGGCATCATTACGTCCAGCACGACGAGATCCGGATTGTCAGACAGTGCACGATCGAGTCCGCTCACACCATCTTCAGCGCTGATCACTTCATAACCTTCGTACTCGAAGTTATCGCGCAACCCCGCCACCATCGCCGGCTCATCTTCAACAATTAGAATTTTGGATTTCATAATGCCTCGATGTTCTTAGCCACAAAAAGGCACAAAGCACACAGGTATGAAGAAAATAATTTGTGTCTTTGTGCTTCTTTGTGGCCATTTATGATGTCGACTGTACCAGCGGTAACCAGACAGTGAACTTGCTGCCGCTTCCGGGTGTGCTTTCAACTTCCACGTCGCCGCCGTGAGCCTGTGTTATGTGACGCACCAGCGACAATCCGAGGCCGCTGCCCTTCGTGTTATGCACGAGCGGATCGCAGGTTCGATAAAACTTTTCAAAGATTCTCGCTTGCTCGTTTCGTTCGATGCCGATGCCACGATCGCTAACTTCGAGTTTGAGCACACCCTGATCGCGATAAAGCCTCACACACAGGAATTTTTCACTGTCGGAATACTTCAATGCATTGTTAACCAGATTAACAAGCGCACGCGCGATCGCTTCGCGATCGACTTTCACTGCGGGAATACCGGGATCGATCTGCTCCTCGAGCGCAAATCCCTGCTGCTCGATCTGATAACGATAGGAGTCGAGCGTGTTGCGCACGAGCTCGGCGATGTCAGTCTCACGGAAGTCGTATTCCTTGCGACCTGCCTCAATTCGAGAGAAATCGAGAATGTTGTTGATTAGCGCGCTAAGCCGTTCACTCTCTTTGCGAATGATGCCGTAATACTCGTTCTTTTTTTCCGGCGTCGTGATGCGACCGAGTTCGAGTGTCTCGGCATAAAGTCGAATCAGAGCGAGTGGTGTTCGCAACTCGTGCGAGACGTTGGAAACAAAGTCAGACTTCAAACGCGCGAGGGCGACTTGTTTGTTAACACTGCGATACGTCAAAACTAATCCACCGATCATCAAAACTGACAACACACCAAGAATCAAAAAACTCTGCCACACCCACTTCTGCCCGATTGCCTGCGCCGTGGTACCCTGAAACTTGATGCCTAACGCGAGACCGCGGAAAGGGTTATCAAGGTTGAGCGAAACCTCAGGCTTGCCGCCATTCCATCCTGTAGACGTTGCAAAAGGCCGCTCGGGCTCTGCTTTTAAGGCATCGGACGGAAAAACCAACATGGCCAGGCGTTGTTCCTTGTGCTCTTTCAGTCCTTGTGAAGTTAACTCGTAAAAGGTTCGACCCTCACTATTTCCCGGATCGTCAGTAAGTTCTGGTGATGTGAATTCCCCCAGCAGTTCCGGAAAAAATTTTTGTCTCAAATAGTTTGGATCGAAGCTCACGCCTCCCAACACAGTGCGATCCTTGCTGAGCTGCGGAAATGCGAAGAGTGCAGTCGTAGAGTAGACAGAAGAACCGTCTGGTCCATCAAGTTCTCCGCTATACCACATAATGGGCTTGGGCTTCTTGCATAACTGTTCCACCATGGATCGACCGTCAAGCTCCAACCACCCGCCGTACATTTTGGTCAAATTGGCGAGCTCTTTTTCGTCATTGTGCTCACGTTGCTGCTGAACTATCGCTCCCTTTTTAGCCTCAAATAGAAAGGCGTGTGCAAACCAGGGGCTCTTGTCCAGAATAAGACCGAGCTTTCGTCGCTTCTCATCGTCCGAGTCGGAATCAGATGGAAAAGCACCCATCGCCTGTTCGGTCATCTCGTAGGCTTTGCCGCTAATCTTCTTCGCGGAATTCGAGAGCAAGTACTGAAAGTCGCGATGAATCAGAGCTTCGACTTTCTTGTCACGCTGGATCGATTTAACGTGCTGAAAGTTAACGAAGATGAGAGTCAAGGCAGGCAGGACGACGGCCAATCCGAGCGTAAGAACGAGACGAAAACGAGTGTTGGTTTCTCTTCTCGACTTCATTGCGGCCAGAGGATACGCCTGAGCAGCCGGGGCTATGTCAAGCTCAGGTAAAAATTTGTTAAGAGTTGTGAACTCCATCCACAGATTACACAGATTTAACCTTGCTCGCCAAACTCGGTTATATTATCGCGTCCCCGAATTTACCCATGGAGTCGACCGTGAAACATTTGACGATGCAGGAACTGGAAGCGGCGCTGGACCACCTGCGACAGGCGCCGAAAGACGATGGAGTTTTGCAACTGATCGTGTGCCGTCCGGAGGAGAACCAGCGACAAGAAATGAATGAAGCTGAGTTGGATCCGCTTAAGGGTTTGATTGGCGACAACTGGATCCTCCGCGGCAGCAGAAGAACACCGGACGGATCTGCACATCCGGACATGCAGATCAACATCATGAATGCTCGTGTGACTGCCCTCGTCGCTCAGGAGAAAGAACGTTGGGCACTCGCAGGCGATCAACTCTATATCGACATGGACCTAAGCAAAGAAAACCTGCCGGCTGGATCGCGCATTCAGGTTGGCTCAGCGGTGCTCGAAGTCAGTCCTCAGCCACACACTGGCTGCCACAAATTCGTCGCGCGTTTCGGACTCGATGCAATGAAGTTTGTTAATTCAGAAATCGGTAAGGAACTCTGTCTGCGCGGCATCAACGCCAAAGTGGTCCAGGCGGGATCAGTCAAAATCGGCCAAACTGCAAAGAAGCTCTAAAAGAATTTAGCCACAGATTTACACGGATTTTATCTGTGTAGATCCGCGTAAATCTGTGGCTAATATTCTAGGCAGCTCGTTGCCGAGAATGCCGACCTTCGGCAAACTCCTCGATCATCTTCTTATTGAACGCGGGTATATCGGCAGGCTTTCGACTCGTTATTAAGCCCCTATCTACAACCACCTCTCGATCAACCCAACGCGCACCTGCATTTATCAGATCGCTTTTCAACGAAGGCCACGAAGTAATGGTCCGTCCCTTTACTACCTCCGAATCGATCAATGTCCACGGTGCATGACAAATCGCTGCGACAGGTTTTCCCGTTACAAAAAATCCGTCCACAAACTCCACGGCTCTGATCATAGTTCTCAGTTTGTCAGGATTTCTCACACCACCCGGCAATAGAAGCGCGTCATAATCATCAGAACGTGCCCGGCTCAACGGCATATCAACATGAAATGTGTCTGCCTTTTCGTCGTGATTCCAGCCCTGAACTTCGTTTTCCGCGGGGGACACAATTTCCGTTATCGCACCAGCCTCTTCCAGCGCCTTTTTCGGCTCAGTAAGTTCCACCTGCTCGAAGCCGTCGGCAACCAGAATGGCGACCTTCTTTCCCTTTAGTTTCTTCTCCATGAGGTCTCCTCCTTGTTCTCACAAAAATCCGCCAAACTAAGTTAGGCAATACAGATGCCGCTACGTATTTGAGCGTACGGTGGGTGAGAAAGGGCGAAATGGAATGAAAACGTAATGAAGCCCGACAGGAGTGTTCGGAAAAGAATCTGTGTAAGCTGGGGATGGATTTAGACGACCCGGTGCTTCCAGCGGCCGAGGCGGAATACCAAGCCACTGACTACCGCCAGCGTCGAAAAGGCGATTGTCATCGAGATGAAAACACCACGGGGCCCCCATCCCAGAAACACGCCTAGGAAGTAAGCGAGCGGTATCTCCCACAACCAAAACACGAACAGATTGATGATCGTCGGCGTCCACGTATCGCCGGCGCCGTTAAACGACTGCCCCAGTACCATGCCGTAGGCGTAAAACAAAAAGCCATATGCCACGATCCGCAGGCAATCGACACCGTATTGAGCGACGTTCGGATCGTCTGTGTAAAACCAGATGATCTGTGGCGCAAAGAAAATGAAACACAGGCCAACAATCCCGAGAAAGATCATGTTGTAGAAACCTGCCTTCCAAACGGCGGTCTCCGCACGTTCCGGATTCTTGGCGCCAAGCGCCTGACCAACCATCGTCGCGGCTGCGTTAGCCATTCCCCACGACGGCAAGAGCGCAAAGAGAATCACGCGAATCCCGAACGTGTAACCCGCGACGGCGTTGCTGCCGAAACTCGAGATGATACGGACCAGTCCGATCCAACTCGCCATGCCGATGAAAACCTGAAACGTGCCCGTGGCAGACAAGCGAATCAAACGTCCGATGATCGCCGGCTCGATGCGAAGGTGACGTCGTTCAAGATTGAATCGGCCGCCTTCACGAATCAGTTTGCTGATTGCGAAGAGTGCGCCCGTTCCACGTCCAATGTTTGTAGCGATGGCCGCGCCAACAATACCGAGCTTCGGAAATGGTCCGAGTCCAAAGATCAAACATGGACCAAGCACGATATTGATCCAGTTGGCCAGCCACAACGTCCGCATCGCGATCGCGGCGTCGCCCGCACCGCGAAAGATTGCGTTGATCATGAACAGCATCACGACGGTGACGTTTCCAGCCAACATCACGCGCGTGAATGCCGAACCGTGTTCGACCACCCACGGTGAACCACCCATCAGCTTCAGCAACTGCGGCGCAAGTGGAGCACCAACCGCGCCGATCACGATCGAAACGATCAATGCCAAGACAATCGCCTGTACTGCCGCACGTGCGGCGCCTTCCGGATTCCCTTCTCCAATGCGGCGCGCAATCATCGCCATCGCACCGATGCTCAATCCGATCGCGAGTGCGTAAATGAGTGTGAGTAAAGATTCGGTGAGACCGACGGTTGCAGCAGCGTCAGTGCCGAGGTGTGATACCCAGAAAATATCGACCACAGCGAAAACGCTTTCCATGATCATTTCGAGGACCATGGGTATTGCGAGCAGTAGAATTGAACGTCCGATCGGTCCGGTGGTGTAGTTGCGATGCGAGCCCCGGATCGATTCTTTTACGGCAGACCACAGGCTTTGTGAGTCTTCCTGAACCGCAACTGTATCGGACATAAACTGGATCTCAAGCCACAGATTTACACGGATGGACACGGATTGTCTCTATCAGTGAAATCCGTGTAAATCCGTGGCTAAAATATCTTACCTACCGTAGTCATCTTGAAGACGGACGATGTCGTCTTCGCCGAGATAAGTTCCTCGCTGCACTTCTATGAAGACTAAATCCACATCGCCTGGGTTCTCGACGCGATGGGCCGTGCCGATGGGAATGTCGATCGCCTCGCCGGCGTTCACAGTGATCTCTTGTCCATCGAGAGTCACTTTCGCAGTGCCTTCTACGACGAACCAGTGCTCAGCTCGTTGAGCGTGTTTCTGGTAGCTGAGTCTTTGTCCAGGCAAGACTTCAATACGCTTCACCTTGAAATTTCGATCTTCCTCAAGGACTGTGTAAGTTCCCCAGGGCCGGCGATCAAACTCCCGCATCATCACGTTCCTCCTCGAATGGTGGAACGTACATTAGCGCATAAAAAAACACAAAGGCTCTTTACGAGCCTTTGTGCATTTTGGTTGCCCCCTTTATATACCCGATTACGAGTTGGCTTTCAAGGTTAAATAAATTACTGCGTTTCGTCTCTTCACTAGAACGAGAGCCGGCTTCGCACCGGACCTTTGAATCGCAGCGCTGAACTCCGCAACCGTTTTTACGGGTTGACGATTGACTTCCTGAATCAAATCGCCCTGCCGTATGCCTGCGTTGGCTGCGCTGCCGGAAGGATCGACTCGCGTAACCAGCAACCCCTCGTCGTTGGCGTCGAGCCCATACCGCGAACCTGTCTCGGCCGTGAGCGGCTGGACCGTTATTCCGAACTTACCGGTGCCAACGCCGGAGCTATTAGCGCTCTCGTCGTCGTCGCTTTCCGGCTGTGCGCGATCGGGAAGTTCAGCAAGCGCGACCTGGAAATTCTGATCGCGACCGTTACGCAGCGCCGTAACTTCCACGCTCGATCCCGGAGGCATGCTGGCAACGATGTTTCGCAGGTTGTTGTTGTCAGCCACTGGCTGCTTGTTGACCGCCGTGATCACGTCGCCGCGTTTGAGGCCTGCCTTGTCAGCCGGACCACCACTGTTGACTGAAGTAACAATCGCTCCGCGCGCACTTGGCAGGTTCAAGCTCTGCGCCAGATCCGAGTCAACCGACTGGATTGTCACGCCAAGCATTCCGCGCCGCACTTTGCCAGTCTTCATTAACTGGTCCATCACGGCCTTCGCCATATTCGACGGAATCGCAAAACCGATACCGATGTTGCCGCCGGACGGCGAGAGAATCTGGGAATTGACTCCGATTAACTCTCCGCTGGTGTTCACGAGGGCGCCACCCGAATTACCGCGGTTGATGGCAGCGTCAGTCTGCAGAAAGTCTTCGAAACTGCCGTCACTCAAACCCGTCGCGCGACCCTTCGCACTCACGATGCCCGAGGTTACCGTTTGACCGATACCGAGCGGATTGCCGACCGCGAGAACAAAGTCGCCGACGCGAACCTTGTCAGAATCTCCCAGCGACAGTGTCGGCAGGTCTTTCGCGTCCACCTTCAGCACGGCGAGATCGCTCGGCGGATCGGAACCGACCAGCTTTGCCGTGAAAGTACGATTGTCGGTTAGTTCTACTTTGATCTCGAGAGCTCCATCGACCACGTGATGGTTTGTCAGAATGTAGCCCTCAGAATTGACGATGACTCCGGAACCGACACCCTGAACTCTCTGCGGCGGCTGCTGTTGCTGCGGCATCCGATCGCCAAAAAATTCCCGGAAAGTCGGGTCGTCCATGAAAGGAAACTGCTGCGCTGCTCGTGCGCGCTCGGTTGAACGAATTGTCACGACCGCGGGCGAAACCCGGCTCACCAGGTCGGCATAAGACGTCTGCATTCCCGCCACGCTGGCAACCGGCGCCGGCTGCGCTGGTTGGGCGGAAGTCAGATTCATCAATTTGTTCTGTCCACTGCACGAAGCAAATGAAAAAACCACCAGAACTAAGCTTAAAATCATGTTTGCGCGCGAAAGCGCTCCTCGATAAATCTTCACGTCTCTCATCTCTAAATCTCCACTTGAGTATGCAAAAAATACAGACCTTATGATTCAGCGAACCCCGATTCCGTTTACCAGACTGAATATACGTACAAAACCGGGAGGATCCGTTGCCTGATTTTGTGCTTTTTTGTGCCTCTTTGCGCCTTTCAATGGTGTGATATACTGCGCCCGTTCAAACGCCTGTAAATCCTTTGTATCTGTTATTCAAAAGGAATTGCCGACAGTCCTTTAATTCACAACCTGTACGCCGTTCGCCCCCGGTTCTTCCAACCAAAACACGGCAGTCTGAGGTAAAGCCCTGGTGCATGGGATAGATTCCAACGGCCACGAGGAAAATTCCGTTCTGATCGTCAACGATGAGCCAGACCAGCTCACCCTGATGGGAAGTCTGTTGCGAAAGGCCGGTTATGCGGTTCTTACCGCTGAAGACGGACTTGAGGGTCTGACTCTCGCCAGACGAGAACGGCCCGATCTGGTTATCAGTGACGTTTCGATGCCGCGAATGAACGGCCTGGCATTCTGCCGCGAGATTCGCGCCGACCTGGAATTAAAAACTGTCCCGATTCTGCTCGTCACAGCCCTTCAGAAAGACACCGAAAGCGCGGTGGCTGGTCTGCAAGCCGGCGCTGACGACTATCTCGAATTCCCTTTTGATTCGGCTCGCCTCGTCGCCAAAGTCTCGCGCCTGCTCGAGCGTTCTCGTCTCGAGGCCAGTTATCGAGACCTCGTCGAGCAGGCCAGTGACATGATCTTTACGCAGGATCTGGCAGGCAGACTGACGAGCATCAACCTCGCCGCGCAGAAGTTTCTGGGTCGCAAACCTGAAGAGATCATCGGCAACTCTTTCTTCTCCGTCTTTGGAGTGATTCCAGAAAGTAATGGTTTTGGCGGCAGTCTCGGACGTTCACAGGAAGCGGACGAGTTCCGCCACCAGTTTGTCGCACGCTCGTCCGGAGGCGACGATCGTTGGCTCGATCTCATTGTTTCGCCTATCAAAGACAAGCTGAACGAAACAATCGGTTTTCGTGGACTTGCGCGCGACGTCACCGAGCGCAAACGTTTCGAAGAAGCACTGCGCGACTCCGAGGAACGCTACCGGCTTCTCTTTGAATCGACGCCGCAACCAATCTGGGTCTACAACGAAGACACACTCTCGTTCCTCGCCGTCAACGAAGCTGCAACTCGGACCTATGGCTACTCCCGCGACGAGTTTCTCTCCATGACGATCGACGACATTCGTCCTTCTGAAGATATTCCCACCCTCATGATCAAAAACGATCCGAACGACCTCGTCATCTCGAGTCCATGGCGCCATTGCACCCGAACGGGAGCGACGCTCTATGTCGAGATGAGCTCGCACCCGGTCGTCTTTGACGGGAAGAACAGCAGGCTGGTAATCGTCAACGATGTCACTGAACGCAAACTTCTCGACGAGAAGCAGCAGCGCCTGCATGCCTCGTTGCAGCAGTCGGCAATGGAATGGCGGCAGACGTTCAACGCCATCGATTTTCCAGTGTTAATTGTGGATCTGTGGGGAACTATCAAGCGTTCGAATCAGGCCGCCGAGCAGATCGTGGGCGTCAGTGCGGAACAGATTCTGGGGAAAACTGTGAGCGAGCTTGGTGAAAACGAGCCCTGGAAAAAGGCTGTCGCGTTGATCGAAAACATACGCCAAAACCCGGCTCCTGCGGCTGAAGAAGTTAAATGCGCCATCACCGGAAAGACGTGGACCATCACTCTTTATCACGTCAACGAATTCGGCTCCGCCGGCGAACGAGCAATCCTGATCGCACAGGACATAACAAAACGCGCCGAGCTCGAAGCGTCACTGCGACAAAGCGAGATGATGTCGCTACTCGGATCCCTCGTCGCCGGCGTTGCACACGAAGTCAGGAATCCTCTCTTCGGGATCTCATCGATACTCGATGCGTTTGAAACGAGATTCAGTGACCGGACGGAGTATTTGCGCTATACAAATGTACTGCGCGACGAGATCGGGCGTCTCACCATTTTGATGGAAGAGTTGTTAGAGTATGGCAAGCCGTTTCGAGGCGAACTGTACCTGGTCTCAATGGAAGAGATGGTTGCACGGTCGGTTCGGGCCTGCATGCCCGCAGCGGAAGTGGCCCACGTAAATCTGGTAAGCAAAGTGGAAGACTCTTTACCAAAGATCCGGATCGATCGCCGCAGGCTTTCAAAAGTTTTCGTAAACCTGATCGAGAACGCGATTCAGCATTCACCGCAGAAGAGCACGGTCACCATCGAAGCGCACAGCATCAACGATGGAAATCACGAGTGGGTCGAGTGTGCAATCAGGGATAGTGGAGCCGGAATTCTGCCCGAAGATATGCCAAAGATTTTCGAGCCATTCTTTTCGAAACGACGCGGCGGCACCGGACTTGGGTTAGCGATTGCCCAACGAATCATGCAGGAACATGGCGCAAAACTCATTGCCGGCAATAATCCCGAAGGTGGGGCCTGTATGATAGCGAGATTCCCAATACCAGTTGAGGGAGACGCTTAATGGCCAGGAATAAGGTACTGGTTGTTGATGATGAATCCGGAGTGAGATTTGGTATCCGTGACTTCCTCGAGCAGCACGGATACGAAATCGAAGAAGCGGACAGCTGCCAGGACGCGCAGAATCTCTTTCGCAATTCGAGACCCGACATCGTCATCGCCGACTACATGATGCCGGACGGCACCGCCCTCGATCTCCTGCCAAAATTGAGAGAGATCGACGCCGGAATTCCTTTACTGGTCCTAACGGCTCATGGCTCAATCGATCTTGCCGTCAGAGCGATAAAAGAGGGCGCAGAACAATTTCTAACCAAGCCACTCGAGTTGCCGACGCTTCTCGTAATCCTGCAAAGACTGCTGCAAAAACAGCGCAACTACCACAAGCAACTGGCCAGCAAATCGCGCCAGGTTCGCCAGGCCATCGATCCATTCATCGGCACAAGTGCCGCCATTCGCGCGCTCGCTGATCAGGCGAAAAAAATTCTTTCGACTGAGAGTCCGGTCCTGATTCTGGGTGAAACCGGAACTGGAAAAGGCGTGCTGGCCCGCTGGCTACACGAGAATAGCCCGCGCGCCGACGAAGCTTTCGTCGATCTCAATTGTGCTGGTCTAACCCGGGAACTTCTCGAGACGGAGCTCTTCGGTCATGAAAAGGGAGCCTTCACGAGTGCGACTGCCTCCAAGCAAGGTCTCTTTGAAGTGGCCCATCGCGGCACCATCTTTCTCGACGAAGTTGGTGACGTGGACCTTCAGATTCAACCCAAGCTGTTGAAAGTTCTGGAGGAGAAACGCTTCAGACGATTGGGCGACGTGAGAGACCGTCAGGTGGATGTACGACTTATTGCAGCCACTCATCAGGATCTCGGACAGCTCGTGCGGGAGAAGCGATTTCGCGACGACCTCTATTTTCGTATCAGCACGATTCCTCTGTCGTTTCCATCTCTGCGAGATCGAATCGAAGATATACCAACGTTGGCCCAATACCTGCTCGATAAAGTTGCCGCCGACTTGGGTCGTGGCGAATTAAGATTGGACCAGGGCTGTATGCAGGCGCTTCAGGCTTACTCATGGCCCGGCAATATTCGCGAACTGCGTAACGTTATAGAACGAGCTGTGTTGCTCAGTGACCAAAAACATATCACGCTTAACGATCTTCACTTCGATGGTCATGCACAGGTTGGCGCTCCTTTTCTCGACTCACGTCTCACGCTTCTGGAACTCGAAAAGCAACACATCGAGCGGGTGCTGCAGGAGGAGAAGGGCCGCGTTGAGAAGGCAGCTAAACGTCTCGGCATTCCGAGAAGCTCGCTTTATCAGAAGATAAAGAAGCATCAGATCCTCCCGTCCAAAGTCTAGACTACACGTCTGAGTTCTAGACATTCCTGTTTGGGCCAACTCACACACCTCAGAAAATTCCGAACTTTTGCTCTATTAGCACTTTCTGATAGTTACGGCGCAGATTTTGCTAAGGAAAGTGACAAGTGCCAGACATACGTATGTTCTCGGGTAGTTCTCCGAGCCATTTTGGCTGACCTCATCAGAGCCGCAGTTGCCCTGCGTCGCTTTGTTGATGTCAGCCCTCCCACAGATTCTGCGTTTATAGGCTTCCGTTCGGAAGTCGGTACAAGGAGGCGGTTAAAAATGTCCCGATTTGGTTCTATGAAAAATTTCGTGCTTGCGTTGGCGGTGTTCGCCGTTATCGGCGTCGTAGCCGGCACGGCAAAAGCCGATATAGTTGTTGTTACAGGAGTCAATAACCAGGGCACGGACAATGTCCTGCTCAACCCTGCTACCAACGTGCTCACCGTAACCGGTACGGTCGGCCAAAATAATCTACTAGTCAATTTTACTTCCACCAGCGGCAGCGGGCTGCTCAATGCTAATCCGTCGGGCCAGGCTACGGTAAGCGGAGGTACTGGTAACGATCCGTTAAACCAACTGACCTTTAGCCTAGCCAACAACGGCACGTTCACTCGCGCAGTCTTCAACATTAATGCTGCAGTAAACGGTACGGTCACGCTGACAGTGACAGGAATAAACATCACCGGCGGCACGTTTGTCGACACGTTTCAGGTGGACGCTAATGGTCAAAATTTCTTTACCGTAACGGCCATAAACGGTCAGTTAATTCAGACCATTAGTCTCAATGGCGTAGCGATGGAAGACGTTAGACAGGTTCGACTTGGTGGTGGCGAGATTCAGCAAACTATTCCAGAACCGGCCAGCATGTTCTTGCTGGGAACTGGTCTTCTCGGAGCAGCAGCTGGTTTCCGAAAGCGGTTTGGCAAAAAGAGTTAGGCTGAAACTCGGTTGAGTCTCCGCCTGGCAATCAAGCGAGTGTCCTGTGTGTAACTCCCTCGCCCCGACCGAGGGAATTTCTCTGGCCGGTATGTTGAGCGTGCATTGCCCCGCTTCGCTCGCCAATCCCAGGCCTTCTTACTTTGTTTTGCTTCCAGGGCTGCGGCCTGGGAGCAACGTAAAATTGTCCTCGAGGAGACTTAAATGCCCAGGTTTTCGAACCTCAAGAATGCTGTGCTGGCCCTGGCGGTCTTCGGCATCATCGCGCTTGCCAACGGAAGCGCAAAAGCCGACCCCATCTCTGTTTGTACCGGACCCGGGTGCAGCACAACCAACGTGACAGGTTCAATTGTCGCAGGCAATGGAACCGTTACCATAACCCTTAACAACAACCTGACCAACAGCCAGGTGGTCAGTGTTATTCAAAATATCAGTGGTGTCTATTTCCAGGTGAGTGGTTACAACGGCGGCGCCGTTTCGCTCTCGGGAAGCAACAGCACGCAATCCACCAATATCGACAATGCTGGAAACGCAGTTCTCGCTGGTGCAGTGAACCCAACAGGTTGGGCCGCTGGACATAGTGGTTCGACCATCACGGCTTGTGTGGTATGCGCCTTTGGCGTAGGTCCAACGGCAGGTCCAGAGCAGACGATTATTGGCGGTACCGGAAGCGGTGCGTACGCGAATGCGAACGGCAGTATTGCGGGTAATAATCCGCACAACCCGTTTCTTGCTGGAACCGTGACATTCACTGTCGTAGTTCCGGGAGTGACCGTCAACTCGACATTTTCAAATGTTGTGATCCAATTCGGCACAACTGCGACTCCTCCGCAAACTCAGCAAGTTCCCGAACCTGCCAGCATGTTTCTGCTGGGCACGGGTCTTCTCGGAGCTGCGGCTGGTTTCCGCCGGCGTTTTCTTAAGAAATAGCTGAATCCTTTCGGGTTCAGTTATGCGGATGAAATGTGTTTCCACATCTGCTTTGCCACCGCAGATGTGGAAACACGGGTCCTTCAACCCGGGTGCTATTACGCGAGTTCGCTCTTTAATACTTGCGAATAAGAATTGATCAACCGATCAAAGAGGGGGAACTAACCTATGAGCAGTCTACTTAAGACTACTTTGATGGGCGTCCTGCTAACAGTGATGTTGGGCCTCGCGGCCGCTGAAACAAAAGCGGATCCGGTGACCTTCAGCACCACAGGCGTCTTTAGCGTGACTGGAACTAACGTCGTTGCCTTCACAAATATCCAAGGAACAACGACTATTACGTTTAATGGCACAACGAATCCGGTGAACACACCCGCAGGCACCAGTTTTGGCGACCTCGTCGTGACCACCACTGTGCCGGCAAACCTGCTGGGCCCAGCAATCGGCGGGAATTTCACCCTGAATTTCGTTCAGGTTGCACCGCCGGGCGCGGGTAGTTTAATTGGAACGCTTGATGGCACTCTTGGTTTCAATCAAGGTATTGCCACATTAACTTTCAATACCACATCAATCAACATCGCAGGTTTCACCTACACCGTTAACCCGATCTATACGATTGCGTTGCCGGTCACGGGTGTAGGCGGCGGCGCCGGAACAGGAACCACGACCATTCAGGGTACTGTTGTTGGCAGCGCCGTTCCGGAGCCGACCAGCATGTTCCTGCTAGGCACGGGCTTGCTTGGTGTTGCGGGTGCGGTAAGAAGGCGTTTCAAACGCTAGTAGCGAATCGATTCGATCCTCATTCAGTCGCGGAGTGAGGGTGGACCTAAATTTGCCAACGGTGAATTTTGTGCGGTCCCGTGGTCAAAGAGGGAGTCTGTGTGCATGTACGATGAACCAATGATTCTTCCCCTGGATGCCAACGGCCGGATCTATGCGCTACAGGACGAAAAGGGAAATACAATCGGGACGGGCACTCGTGAGGTTTGTGAGGTTTTACTTTACATCATCACGAAGGCCGCTTCGCCCAGCAGTGCAGGGCTTGCAAATGGTTCGCTCAGGCAGCGCTCAAATGTGCGGGCTGCTATTACTATCTAGCTTTCGGGTCGGGCAACGGCAGCTTCAAGGCTACTGAAGTTGCCGTTGTCATGACTCATCGTTTCTGTGCGGAGTCTAACGATGAGTGCAACGAGAGCCAAACCCTCGCAAGACAAAGCTTCATCTCCTACGGAATTTTTCCGGCATTCTTGGTCGCCTCTTGGATACGCGTTGGCGATGAACAGTGATCTTGCCGTTGAGGCAGTGTTTTGAATTCTGCCTGAACAAGGGGTGATTGGTAGCGTATAAATTGAGTGAATTTTGTTCCTTTGGTGTGCCCGTGAAGCAGAATCGATTTGGAACCCTTAAGAAAGTCTCCGGTAGATTGAGACAAATGTGGCTCGGTAAAGACGAGAAGTCTGCAGAACTGCCAATGCCTCGCCTGCTAGTCGTCGACGATGAAGAGTCAATTTGTTTTTCGATGAGCGAGTACTTTTCGTTGCAGGGTTACAAAGTCGATACCGCTTGTGAAGTAGAAGAAGCTGAGAAACTCCTTGGGGCCACAAACTACAAAGTCGTAATCCAGGATCTCCGCCTCACGATGACCAACAATCGTGATGGTCTCGAAATGATCCGGCTGATTAGGGAACACAACCCGCAGACTCGTATCATCGTCTTAACCGCCTACGGTTCTGCCGAAATCGAAGATGAAGCACGACGTTGCGGCGCCGATGCATTTCTCAGGAAACCGAAACCCCTCTCACAGGTCGCCCAGGTTGTTCAGGGCCTGCTCGAATCCCCCTCAAGAACTGCCCGCCACGCTTAGTCGCCACAAAAAGGCACAAAAAGCACATAAAGGTTTTTCCGAGATTTGCTGAGGGACTGGTCTTCTCTGCTGTTTAAATATTTTGTGTTTTTTGGTGCCTTTTTGTGGCTAATGAAAGTCGTGGGAAGGTGCGGCGGCTACCGCGAATGAGAGTGGCTGCACATGGCTGGCTTTTACCGAAATAACATTATCCTGATTTTGCAGATCTCCTTCGATCAAGAGAAACGGGTGGCCTACCAGTTCAAACCGGTACTTCTCGAACAGTTGCGGAGTGACGATGATGTTGCTCACACCTGTCTCGTCCTCGAGACTCAGGAACATGAATCCCTTCGCGGTACCCGGTCGCTGACGAACGATGACCCATCCAGCTACTTTCACAAAAGTACCATTGCGCAACTTCCGGATGTCGATTGCCCGCAGCGCCTTGAGCTTTTTCAACTCTCCACGATGATAAGCAACCGGATGTTTTCCGATCGTCAACCCTGTCCCGCGGAAATCAGCGTCCACTCGTTCAGTTAACGTCATCTGGTGCAGCGGTGAATTGTCATCTTTTTCGAGTAACTCTTCGTATAGTTCGCCGGCCGCGCGCGTCACCCGCTCAACCTGCCACAGCGCATCGCGACGTGTAGACGTTTGAATAAAATTCAACGCGCCAACAGCAGCCAGTTTTCGCAACTCATCTCTACGCAACCACGGCACGCGATTGTGCAAATCGTCGATACCAACGAACGCTCCAGACGCCCGCTCGTGAACAATTGCCTCGCCCGCTTGCTGGCTCAAACCTCGGACGTATCTCAACCCGAGACGGACTGCGAGTGTGGAGTCTACCTGCTTCTCGATCGTGCAGAGCCATTCAGAGCAGGTAATGTCGATCGGCAGAACCTTCAACCCGTGACGTTGCGCATCTTTAATGATGGTGAATGGCTGATAAAACCCCATCGGTTGGTTGTTGAGAATCGCGGCTGTGAATGCTGCCAGGTAGTTACATTTAAGATAGGCGCTGGCATAAGCGATCAAAGCAAAACTGGCCGCATGCGACTCCGGAAAACCGTAAAGCGCAAACGAGCTGATCGCGAGGACGATCTCTTCCTGCGTCTTTCCCGTGATCCCATTTTTCGTCAGTCCCTGCCGCAGTTTCACTTCAATCATTTTCATGCGCGCTTCCGAACGTTTGAAACCAAACGCGCGGCGTAATTCTTCGGCCTCGCCTCCGGTAAAGCCGGCGCAGACCATGGCCATCCGCAGGAGTTGTTCCTGAAACAACGGTATTCCAAGGGTGCGTTTTAAGATGGGCTCCAGCGCAGGATGAGCATAAGTCGCCGGTTCCCTGCCCTGCCGGCGTTTGAGATAAGGATGGACCATGTTGCCGACGATTGGGCCCGGCCGAATAATTGCCACCTGGACCACGATGTCGTAGAAGTTTGTTGGTCGCAGTCGTGGCAGACACGACATCTGCGCACGGCTTTCAACCTGAAACATTCCGATCGTGTCGGCCTTTTGCAGCGCTTCATAAACTGCCGGGTCGTGTTGTGGCAGATGGGCCAGCTCAACTTCTTCGTCGTACGACTCGCGAATCAACTTGATCGAATCTTCCAGCACCGCCATCATTCCCAGTCCCAGCAAGTCGACCTTGATCAATCCCAGGTCCGCACAATCTTCTTTGTCCCATTGGACCACAACGCGACCGGGCATCGCGGCGGGCTCGAGCGGCACGACGGAATCGAGCGCTCCCTGGCAAATCACCATGCCGCCTGAATGCTGGCCCAGGTGTCGCGGTAGATCCTGTACCAGTTGATAAAGCTGGAAGAATTTTTTGATTCGCGGCTGGCGTATATCCAGACCTGCATCACGGAACTGCCGCTCGCTGGAATCGTTTGGATCTTTCCATTCCCAGGTATGGACGAGGGCCGACAGACGCGAAAGCGTGTCTTCGTCAAAGTCGAGCGCTTTTCCGACTTCGCGCGCCGCTGAACGTCCTCGATAAGTGATGACATTGGCGGTCATCGCAGCTCCCAGTTTTCCGTAGCGCTCGTAAACGTATTGAATTGCCTGCTCGCGTTTATCTCCGCTCGGCAAATCTAGATCGATGTCGGGCCATTCGCCTCTCTCTTCCGAAAGAAACCGTTCAAACAAAAGATCCATGCCGATCGGATCAACGGCAGTGATTCCCAGCGAATAACAGACAGCGCTATTTGCCGCCGAACCGCGTCCCTGAACCAGAATTCCATGGCGATTGCAGAACTTAACGATGTCCCAAACGATCAGGAAATAACCTTCCAGCTTGAGTTTTTCGATCAAGGCCAGCTCACGTTCGAGTTGAGGCCGCGCCTTTTCGTAAGTAGGCATGCCGTGCGTGCCGGTGTAGCGTGCGCGCGCGCCTTCTTCCGTGCGCTTGCGTAGAAAGGAGGTCATCGTTTCGCCACGTGGCACAGGGTATTTGGGAAACTCATAACCGAGATCTTCGAGCGTAAACTTCAGTCGCGAGGAGAGTTCAACAGTATTGGCAATCGCTTCAGGAAGATCCGCGAAGAGTTGCTCCATCATCGCGCCTGACTTCAGATGTCGTTCTGAGTTTTGTGCGAGCAGACGTCCGGCAGTTTCCAGTCGCACGTGATTGCGAATACAGGTGAAGACGTCAGACACTTCCCGGCGTGACCGTGTCGCATAACAAACGCCGTTAGTGGCGAGTAACGGTAGATGATTGCGCCTGGCAAGCTCGATTACCAGATGATTGCGGGCTTCCTCCTCGCGATCCAGATGCCGCTGCAGTTCCGCATACACATTTTTTTTGCCAAACAGTTCAACGAGCCAATCGATCTCGCTCTGTGCTTTAGTAGTGTTTTCCGCATCTCTGGGATTGATGGCAGTCGCAATTGGTCCATCAAAGCTTCCAGTCAAACAGATCAAACCTTTGGCGTGTGCGGCCAACTCGCCAGACGTGACTGTGCATTCACCGGGCTTTGCGTGTTTCGGCACACGCAATTTCATCAACGTGATGAGTCGACAGAGATTCTGATAACCGGTGCGGTTACGGACGAGGACGGGAATGGAGCAGATGCCTCGTGCGCCTGGTTTTTGAACGCTTATCTCGGCCCCGATATGCGCCTGGATGCCGTTCCTTTTTGCAGAAAGGTGAAATCGCGGTGCGCCATAAACTCCATCGCGGTCCAGCAAAGCCATCGCCGGCATCTCTAACTCGAGACCGGCAGCAATCAACTCTTCAGGCACCGAGGCGCCCTCGAGAAAACTAAAAGCCGACCGCGCATGTAGCTCAACGTAGGTGGACATTTGTACTTTGAGCTTGGTGCTTTGTTCTTTGTACTTTGTGTTTTGTACTTGGGGCATCACTAATACAAAGAACAAAGTACAAAGCACCAAGCTCAATCATAGTTTCCCTCGACAAACCAGTGCTCGGTATTCAACTCGCGATAGATGCGATAGAGAGTTCGGTGGCCCTGGCGCTCGAGCGTTACGTCCCATTCGTCTCGGGACCAACTATCGTCGCGCCACCAATCACCGGTTGTTCTCCATGGACCAGCGAGGGCGACGACTTTCCCGTAGACACTGCGTTGCTTGCCCCAGGCGCTGATCTGTGTGGGCCAACCCTGATCGGCTTCAACGATTGCCTTCAATGGCGGACGATAGCGGCGAAAGCCAAGGCATTGCTGATTGCCAATTGCCGATTGCCGCCTGGCTTTTGTCTGCAACGTGAAACGTTTCATGCTGAACGCATCCGGCCGGTGTGTATCGAGCAACACGGGTGAACCGACATTTTGCTCGCCCACGAGTTTTGCGAGTCTCGCGAGGGTCAGTTCCAGCTTGTCGGGCGCCGGCGCAAGCGGCACAAACAGTCCGTTCTGCAACACACGCGGTTTCACCGGTTCACAGGCAATTGCAACTGACGTGACGGCTGCCGCCGGTGGGTGCATTTCAGTGTCGAGCAACAACAACTTCAGAAACACTTTGTGATCGCGCATCGGGTGAGGCAAAGACAATTTGCGTTCGTGGACGGTCTGATTTTCCAGTTGCAGAGTCACGCATAGTTCATTCGTCGCGAGGGCATAAGCATTCAGCGCGGCGCAGAGTTGATGCAACAGTCGCGCAAAAATAAATGAGAGCGGCTCGAGTTCACTAAGGGCGTGATCGAGCTCGATCGAATTTGCAAAAACAGGTGGGGGTTGTTTGACCTGCAAATGTCGCTCGGTTTTGCCGGCAGCGAGTTGCTGAAGTTTTATTCCCTCTTGTCCCAGGCGTTCAGAAACGCCCGTAACCGGGAGTGCGGCAAAGTCAGCAAAGGTGCGAATGCCCCAGAGCCGCAGTGTTTCCAGAATCTGATCGGCGATTTTTTTCTCGACCTTAATCAGCGAGTAGTCGAGGTGCTCGATAGGAAACTCTCCGAGGCAGGTCAACTCCTCGCCCGGATAGACAAAGGTTATTCCTTTCAGGTGAGTGGCGGCATGGATTGCGGCATCCGGATTTGCAGCCAGGGCCACGCTGACCGGAGTTTCCGCGCGCTGAACGACTTCACTGGCGAGTTGGTAAGGAGAGCCAAATAACAACTCGCATCCTTCTACATCGATTACAACCGTCCCCTTCCCAATCTCTTCCACGATGGGTGAAAAGCCGTAAGCGAATTCCGCTAAAGAAACATCAACCGGAGAATGGATACAGGCAAACATTGATTTCGAAAATCAGCGAAAATCTTAGAAAATGATCTGTCACATCTGTGCCGCTATAAATTGACGGTCATTGCGCGAGGGATAAAGCGGACGCTGACGATTCACCCTGATCGCGTTGTGACGCAGAAGCTTTCCGCGCGACCACTCTGCAACTCCGTTCAACTCAAGCGTTACCGCGGCGCACGAGCGAGTGCACGCTTCCTCAGAAATTACCGCCAGCACTGTTGGTCTATCCTCGACGGTGCGACGAAAGCGATACCACCACGAAGAGATAATCCGGCGCGCTTCTTTTCCTGCCACATCCCCGAGATCGAGGATCACCAACCCGAAGCCACCTGCATGTAACAACAGATCCGCGGCCTTAAAAGCGTGTTCGAGATTGCCGGCACAACGAACCCACAGCAGTCGATCGAAATCCACGCCGCTTGCCGTTGCGGCCGTCGGCGCAAACACATCATTCGTATCAACGAGAGCACATGTCTCTTCATGCCTGGTTGCATAAGAAAGCATTGAATACATCAAGCTGGTACGTCCTGATGATGCCGGTCCAAAAATCTCACTAATGGCCCCACGCGGCAGACCGCCGGTTAAGTCGTCAATCTCATCGACACCGGTGGAAAGTGTTTCGACAACAGCCTTTTCATGAACTCTAAAGGCATCGCCAAAACGACTGGCCATATTGGCTTCGAGCTCTGTTTTTGAGAGTGCAGCTTTCATGATTATCGTGAGATTCTCTCAGTGCAATCGCAACATAGGTCTTATAGGACCTATAGGATCTATGCCGAAAAAATCCTTCAAAAGCCCAGCAGAAGACTTAATTCCATCGCGGCCCACGCTCTCTTCGCTCAAAAACGCCGCCGCCGACTGCCAGGCCTGCGACCTCTGGAAAACCGGAACGCAGACCGTTTTTGGTGAAGGGGCCAGGCGCGTAAAAGTCATGTTTGTGGGCGAGCAGCCGGGCAACGAAGAAGATCTTTCAGGCAGACCTTTCGTCGGTCCTGCTGGTCGTTTGCTGGACGATGCACTGGAAGCAGCAGGCATCAATCGCAAACAGACTTACGTCACCAATGTTGTCAAACATTTCAAATGGGAACCGCGCGGCAAACGCCGTATTCACAAGAAACCGAACTCCCTCGAGATCGCTTCCTGTCGTCCCTGGCTTGAGGCCGAAATCGCGCTCATCAAACCTGACGTAATCGTTGCTCTCGGCGCCACCGCCGCCCAGTCATTGCTCGGACCTCAATTTCGAGTCACCAAACAACGCGGCGAATTCATTCCCTCAACTCTTGCTCCCTATCTCATGGCTACCGTTCATCCCTCCTCAATTCTTCGTGCTCCTGACGACGAAACCCGACGGCTCGAGTTACGACTTTTTATCGACGACCTCAAAAAACTCGCGAAGGTAATCAAGTAACTCTTCTTCCCGCGCCGTGGCTTTAGCCCGGTGGTGGTGTTCAGTTGCCCTATCCAGAAGGGATTCAAAATCCGGACGATGAGGGGCCAACTGATCACCGGGCTAGGGTCACGGCGCGCGACGCGAACCGAGGCCGTAATGGTCTCCCCCGCATCACTGCGCCTCGGCTCTAAAAAACTACTTGACGTCGCGCTCCATATGTTCGAGAATGTTCGCTCAATTTTCGGTTGTCAACGAAAATTTATTCTGGGCGGCAAGAGGGAGAAGTTAGTTATGCCAGTAACGGCCAAGCAAAAAAGAATCTTTGAGTTCATCCGGCGCTATATCGAATCGAACCAGGAGGCACCCACCATCGCGGAGATTGGCCGGCAATTTCAGATGAGATCGTCTGCCAGCGTTCATGCTGTGCTCACGGCTCTGGAGCGAGAGGGGTTAATCAAACGCATTCCCAACGTCAGTCGGGGAATCGAAATCGTTCAACAAAAGGAAGGCGAGGGCGGCGGTGAAGGAGACAATGAAATCCCTTTACTGGGAACCGTGGCTGCGGGCCAGCCGATTGAGGCAATTCTCAGCCACGACACTATCTCCGTTCCCAAAGACATGCAGGGACACGGACGTACATTTGCTCTACGGGTACGCGGCGAATCGATGATCGACGAAAACATCCAGGATGGCGACATCATCATCGTCTCGTCGCAAAAAACTGCTGAAAACGGACAGATGGTAGTTGCGCTTATCGATGGCAACTATGCCACGGTGAAAAAGTTTTACCGCGAGCCTGACTTTATTCGTCTCGAACCTGCTAACCCGCAGTTCAAACCGATCTTCATCAAGACTCCGGAAAGAATTCAGATCCAGGGTGTGGTGAGAGGGTTGATTCGCAGGTTTGATATGTAATCCACAGATTACACAGATTCTGTAAATCAATCTGTGTAATCTGTGGATAGAGGTTAGTTATGTCGAGCGTACCAGTGAGTGAGATTGAGTTTCTTGGGTTTGCCCTCGGTGACTGTACTGTCGACCTGGACCAAACCTCGGCGAAGTATCTGAGAGTAGTACACGGTACGGCGCTGGAACTCGCAATCCACAATCAGTTTGGCGCCGAGTTTGGCGGCTTCTGGTTGCTGTCTCCTCAAATCACTCAACTACGCCGTCTCCCCGAGTATTACTCCCCGGAAGAAGCACCACTCGTCGAATTCGCAATCGAAGCCTATCTCGCAGCTCAGATCCGCGAATTCAGCTTTTAATCTGCGCCGGAAGAAGCCGTAACGACTTCTTCGCTACGTTCTTTCTGCTTAGCTTTGCGCACAACGATGAAGCCGATCCCCAGCATGATCATTGCTCCGCCGGCGAGAGTGCGCCAGCCGAACTCTTCGTCGAGGACAATCATGCCGAGAATAACTGCTACCACTGGGGTCACTAACGCAATCATCATTGACTTCGTGACGTCCATGTTCTGAACTAACCAGTAGTAAAGCAAAAACGCGATCACTGAGCCGACGATCGCCAGATACAACATCGCGACTACAGCGATTGGCGTCCAGTGGATTCGAAAAGGATTTCCCTCGAGCGGAATGCCGACAGCCAGCAGCAACAACAGACCAAAGAACATCTGACCGGCGCTGAGCACTGCTGGATTGAGATGTTTCCCGTATGCCTTCACCAGCACATTCGAATAAGCCGCGAACATCGCACTCAGAATCAACGCCACACAACCCGCTAGCGCCCGGGTTCCTGACACTGTAAGTTGATTCGAAAAAACCACGCCTACACCAAACACACCCAGTACGACTCCAAAGATCTTGGTCCAACTCAAACGCTCTGCCGGGAGATGGAAGTGCGCAAAGACAAGTCCGAACGCGGGAAGCGTCGCTTGTAACAACGCAGCGAGACCCGAAGTGATGTACTGCTCTCCCCAGAATACGAGGCCGTAGTTGAACCCGAACGCAAGAATTCCGCTGATCGCGAGCAGAATCCAGTCGTTACGTGCTCGAGGCAGTGAAATTTGGCGAATGCGGATTAAAGAAAAAAGGATGGTGCAGGCAATAACGAATCTGATGCCTGCGAAAGTTATGGGAGGCAGGTCAGCGAGACCGAGCTTGATAAACAGCCAGGTCGAGCCCCAGATACCACAGAGGATTAACCAGACAAGGCGAGCCTTCATCGATCATTTCCAATTGCCGATTGCCAATCTCGTTTCCAATTGGCAATCGGCATTTGGCAATTGGCAATGAATTAGCCGTGTGGTTGCGTCTTGATAATCGCGAACGCAGCACCCTGTGGATCAATCAGGATCGCAAAGCGTCCGACACCGGGAATATCGTCGGCCGGCTTCATGACTTGTGCTCCGAGCTCGGTGGCCTTTTGAACCGAGGCGTCGCAGTCATCGACTGAAAAGTACACCAGCCAGTGTGGCGGAACGGGTCCCATTTCGGGCATAAGCTTGTACACCCCACCAATTCCCGCACCGTCATTCAGGAAGAGGGTGTATGGGATAGGACTGTCACCGAAAGGTTGTCTGGTCCAGCCAAACACGTTCGAATAAAACTCACCGGCTTTTTCCGGATCGTTTGTGCCGAGTTCGCTCCAGGTGGCAGCACCGGGCACTCCCCAGACTTCCGATCCTTTGTTATCCATGGCTTGCCAAACCGCAAAAACGGCGTCGGTCGGGTCCTTAATAACGGCCATTCGGCCATAGGTAGCTACGTCGAATGGACCATTCATCACGGTTGCACCTTCGGCCTTTGCTTTTTCAACTTTCTCATCTGCGTCGGTAACCGCGACATAAGTCAACCAGTTAGGTGGGACTCCCTGCTCAACCATGTCGGGCATCAACTTGTAAAGCCCACCGACATCTTTGCCATCGAGCTTCAGCATCGTGTAGACCATGTCTGGGCCCATCGGGTTGTCTTGAAACTCCCAACCAAAGAGTTGTGAGTAAAAACTTTTCGCGGCATCGGTATCGCTGGTGCTGAGTTCCACCCAACAAAAATTTCCGGGCTTGATTTCGGGGGTCTCTTGCATTCTTGCTTCGGTCATTTCAATTAATCCCTCCTATCGTCGGACAAGTACATTGAGGCGCTTTTCAGCGACGTGGAAAACGGGGAGAAACTTTTTTCTGATTTTGGAAAGCGGATAATTTATCACTTTAGAGCGCGGCAAGAAAGGCAGGAAGAAAAGCCACGGATTTCACGGATGAACACAGATAAAACCATCCGTGTTCATCCGTGAAAATCCGTGGCTTACTTTTCTTTTAAAAACGAAATGCGCTGCTCCCAGCAAGCTGAAAGCAGCGCAATCCGTTTTCCTACAGTTTGCCGAAGCTCCCTATAGGATGGCAACTAAAGCATGTACACACTCAAGCTGCCAATTTGTATCCCGATGACCAACTGGCGGTCAGCCAATCGCCGGTCAGCACTCGAATTAGTTTCCCAATCCTCGCACCCTTGCGGGCACGGTGCCGTTAGGTTTTTGTTGTGGTGGCTTTTCCTCCACCGCCGATTACGCTCCGGCAACGAAGCTCAACTTTCGTTGAGCCGCTTTGCTCCCTTTGGCGGGTCCTTGCCTCCGGGTGCCATTCGTTTTTATTCGAATGGCTCGAGAAAGTCTCGCAACCTTCTCTAGCTAAGCCTTTCGGCTCCGATTAGGGCGTCAATAGAATCAACAGCCGCCTGTCTCTTCTCTCTCTCAGGCGTCACCGCCCGATTGCCGATCCCTTTCTCGGTCTCGAAGGCCGCAACCCTCGCGACAGGATGGTTATACTCCTACACTGTTTTTAGATCAAATTTTTGTGTGTTTTATTTTTTGGTTTTCACGGCTGTAAGTATTTTGCTTTGCACTTCCCTCATTTCTTCATCGCTTTTGTATTTCGTTCGTGGCCAGAAAAAACCTTTCAAACCATCTTTTCTCCGACGCGGCACCACATGAACATGCAAATGAGGCACGCTTTGACTCACGCGATTATTCATCGCGACAAAAGTTCCTTCAGCATCCATTGCTGATTCAATTGCAAGAGCTAGCAGTTGCGCTGCTTCGAAATAAGGTGCAACAAGTTTTGTCGGAAGTTCGCCGAGTGTTTCCACATGTTGTCGTGGTACAAGCAACGTATGTCCTGGAAACAAAGGACGATGATCGAGAAACGCCACTGCGTTCTCGTCTTCGTAAACGACAGTTGCCGGCACTTCACCAGACACAATTCGACAAAACAGACATTTGTCATCCATAAAATCCGTTCTCAATCCAC
>DASTVU010000673.1:0-3244 GCA_035758935.1 Pyrinomonadaceae bacterium
GCCTTCTTGCATTGCGTTGAAAAGGTCAGCGTCGACGAAGTTCCTGGTTTCCGAATTCAGTGCGAGGTGAACACTGACGATGTCCGAAGTGGCGGCGACTTCTTTCGGCGACGCTTTCAACTCGACGCCAAGCGCCGTTGCTCGTTCCGCATTCAAACTTCTACTCCACGCGACCACAGGCATTCCAAACGCACGGGCCCGAGGAATCATTTCCTGACCGATCTTGCCTACGCCGATCAATCCGAGCGTACGACCAAACAGTCCGCGAGCTTTCGAAAACTCTTTCTTGTTCCATTCACCTCGTCGAAGTGCGACGACGTTGTCAGCAATGCGACGATCGAGGGCGAGGATGAGAGCAAAGGCGAGCTCGGCAACGGCGATCGAGTTTTTGCCGGGACAGTTCGAAACGTAGATACCACGCTTCGAAGCGGCTGACACGTCGATCGTGTTGTAGCCCGCCCCCGCGCGCACGACCAGTTTCACTGGCCCAGCCTCGAACATGGGTTCGGTGACTTTCGTGCCTCTCACGACCAGTACGTCAGGCGCTTCTTTTCGAATCGCCTCGACGAGAGCGTCGTCTTTTAGATCGGGTTGAAAAGAAATCTCGCAGCCGAGTGCCTGTAAACCATCCCGGCCTGACTGTTCGAATTTGTCTGCTATTAGAACCTTCATATTATTGCCAATTGTCGATTGCCAATTGCCAATTTCCAAAGCCGTTGGTCTGAACCAAATCGGCAATCGGCAATCGGCAATTTAAATAGTGTGAATCAATAACCCATCTCTCAACTTGGGTTCGAACCACGTTGATTTCGGTGGCATGATCTCGTTTGCGTCAGAGACCATCAGCAACTCGTTGACTGTTGTTGGAAATAGTGAAAAGGCAACCGCGGCCTTGCCTTCATTGACCAAACGTTCGAGCTCTTTTGTGCCGCGAAGACCGCCGATGAAGTCCACTCGTTTATCGGTTCGAACGTCTTTGATGCCTAAGATCGGATCAAGCAGCCGGTCCTGAAGAATACTCACGTCGAGCGCAGCAACCGTTCCGCTTGGGAGAGTGGTTGCCGGCGAGAGTTGTAACCCATACCACTTGCCATCGAGATACATACTCCAGTTACCACGTTCCGGTGGCTCAGGGCTCGCGTTCTCGGTGATTGTGAACTGCTCTTTGACTGTGTCGAGAAACTGTTCCTGAGTGAGTCCGTTGAGATCCTGGACCGTGCGGTTGTATGCAAGTATTTGCACCTGCGAATCTGGAAAGATCACCGTCAGAAAATAGTTGTAGTCTTCTTTGCCGGTGTGCGCAAAGCTTTGTTCTTTAAGCTCAGCCCGAGCCCGGCTTGCGCTTGCAGCACGATGATGACCGTCTGCGATGTAGAGAAGCGGCACCGATTCAAAACTCTTAACCAGCGACTCGGTGTCGCTAATCCGCCAAATAGTATGCCGAACGCCGTCCGGAGCTGTGATGTCATACGTAGGAGTGGCACTGACGGCTGCGGAAACTTGTTCATCGATCTCCGCGCGTCGTCTGTAAGTTAGAAACACTGGTCCTGTTTGTGCCTTCAACATGAGCATGTGGCGCGTTCGATCGTCTTCTTTGTCGCGGCGTGTGCGTTCGTGTTTGCGAATGGTGCTGTTGTCGTATTCATCAACCGAGCAGCAGGCCACGATACCGATCTGTTCGTGGTCTCCCATGATCAGACGGTAAAGATAAAGGCTGGGCTCGCTTTCCTTTTCCATCGGACATTCGGCGATCAGCTTTTCAAAATTCTCGACTGCCTTTCGATAGACCACGTCGCTATGAATATCGGTGCCCGGCGGTAGGTCGATTTCGGGGCGCGAAACGTGCAGAAAGCTGAGCGGATTGCCGTGGGCCAGCGCGCGGGCTTCGTCAGTGTTAACAACGTCATACGGAACGCTTGCGACAGATTCAGCGCGGTCGACTTGCGGACGCAAAGCACAAAAAGGACGAATAACCGCCACAGATCCTCCTATTGACTACAGTGCGAATTGATATAAGGGCTTATGGAATTCAAGACTAATGCAGCATTCCAAGATTTACAAGTAAGGGGTTAGAATCGGCGCGATGAGAAAGTTTGCCCGGGCAATTGTGAGGATGGGCCGCAAGGTCGTAACCAAGCCTGGTGAAGCGTGGTTGCTGCTGCGGATGGCCTGGTGGGTCTTAGTTCTCTCCGCTATAGCGCGGTACTACTCATTGCCACGAGCGTTACAGATCGTGGCTGGAAACCAAAACAAGTCATCTCTCCACGGAAAGACTCAGGAGGAACTGGCACGCGCGATCGACTTACTGCTCTCAGCCGACGTCTTAATGTTCAAACCGATCTGCTGGAAACGCGCGGCCGTGCTCCATCGCTATCTTCGACGCAACGGAATCCCGACGCGGATCATATTTGGTGTGCGAAACGAAACTGACGGTAAGTTCGACGGCCACGCCTGGCTTGAAGCTAACGGACAACCGATTCTCGAGCGTACCCCACCTGAATATGTCGTCACTTACAGCTTTCCTTAAAGCCAGCCACAAAGAAGCACATAAATCACAAATGTTATTGCTCAATCCATTTGTGACTACGGCAATGCTTCGACGTTCAGGAAGAAACGGAAATTACCCGTTTGCTGAATGCCGAGCAGGAACCGAATATTGATCGACGCACCGTTAGCCAGTGGTGTGCCTAACGTGATCGTCCCTGCCGAATAAGTCGAATTGAACGCACCGCCGTTTGGTTGTGACGGTGGTTGCTCGAGCGTCGTTCCCTGAATCGTGATCGTACAAGGCGCCGGCGATGGCGAACACGTTCCGGCATCGTTTACACCAGAAACAACGACAGCTGATGAAGTTCGCGTTCGCAGATCAGCAAAGCCTGACGGTGCAGGGAACGTGTTGATATCGATTACCCTGAATCGCAGTCTCGTTACTGGACCACCAGTGTTATTCACAACACGACGACGAATATCGAGCGTGCCGAAGGTTGAGTTATTGGCTGGATCCGAAGTGAGATCCCTGACTCGATTCGGGGGCAACGAAGCTGCCTGTGATGCATCGACGACAAGCGTGGTGGTCTGCGCGTTGCGATCGATTGGAGACGAGAGATTCTCGGGTCCGGGAGCTCCGAGTCGCTGGCCCGCGCCTGCCGACGTTCCGTTCGTGTCCACAAAAACAAAGTCCGCCGCGTTGTTATCAGAATCCTTCGGCAGACCACCGCTGCCCGCGAAGCAGCCAAGTGCCGTA
>DASTVU010000674.1:0-5072 GCA_035758935.1 Pyrinomonadaceae bacterium
CAGGCTCATGACGCGAATGTCCTGACCAATCGGGTCCGCGCCCGGATAGAGACTATCTGCGAGTGTTTGTCCGATCACGATCACGCGCGCGGCAGTACGCACGTCTGCGTCGGTAAAGAATGAGCCGCTCCCAACCGGCCACTTACGGATTTCGGGATACTGTTCGCTGACACCTGTAACCGCCGTGTTCCAGTTCATGTTGCCGGCGACGAGTTGTGATCTCGCGTTTACGGACGGCGTGACCATCGAAACGCTCGGCACTTCACGCTTGATCGCGTCGAGATCGTCAACCGTCAGCGTGTTTGTGCCGGTGTCGCCGGTGCCGCTACGCACGCCGCCGACGTTCTGTGCGCCCGCACTCACGAACAGCAGGTTTGTACCGATGCTCTCGATCTGAGCCTGTACCGAAGCCGAAGCTCCCTGACCAATACTCACCATCGCAATCACGGCGGAAACGCCGATGATGATGCCGAGCATAGTCAGAGCCGCGCGCATCTTGTTACGAACAAGAGCGCGAAAGGCGACGCGAATGATCATCAGTAGATTCATGATCTATCCCTTACTCTTCCTCGTCGTCGTCTTCGATGACGGGGAGATTCTTCAATTCTTCCGCAGCGTTGCGTGGATGTTCAACCCGATGGTCCGACTTGATCTTTCCATCCTTAAAGACAATCACGCGGTCGGCATACTCAGCGATGTCGGTTTCGTGTGTAACCAGCACGAGCGTGATACCGCGCTCTCGATTCAGGCGCTGAAAGATCTCCATCACTTCGACTGACGTACGCGAGTCCAGGTTACCGGTCGGTTCGTCGGCCAGGATCAACGCCGGATGATTCACAAGTGAACGAGCAACTGCAACACGCTGTTGTTGTCCACCTGACAACTGGTTCGGATGATTCTGCTCGCGTCCTGCGAGACCGACTGCTGCCAGCGCTTCGAGTGCGCGTTCATGACGTGTCGCCGAATCAACACCGAGATAAAGCATCGGTAATTCGACGTTCTCGAGGGCTGAAGTTCGTGCGAGCAGGTTGAAGCCCTGGAATATGAATCCGATCTTCTTGCACCGAATGTCGGCACGTTCGTCCTTCGACATCTCCGAAACATCTTCGCCGTCGAGGATGTAGGTGCCACGCGTCGGACGATCCAAACAGCCCAGGATGTTCATCGTGGTAGATTTTCCGGATCCGGACGCGCCCATGATCGCCACAAACTCGCCTTCATTAATCGTCAACGAAACGCCACGAAGCGCGTGAACTTCAACATCACCCATCGTGTAGGTCTTGTGAATGTGATCCAACTGGATCACCGGACTTGCTTCCGGCACCGGTGTGCCGAGAGCAACTGCCGGCTCGTGCGTTTCAACTGCAAACTGGGTAGACATCTTCTGGTCCTTGGTGCTTTGTTCTTCGTTCTTTGTACCTGGTGCCTGGTATTACAAAGTACCAGGCACCAGGATCTAAGTTCATTTGTTACCGTCGTGGGCCACCACCACCAGCGCCACGCGTATTACCGAATCCTGGCGGCGTCGATTGCGTCGACGTTCGGGCAGCACCGGAAATCTGCTGGCCGGTGATTACCATGTCGCCTTCATTCAAATTACCTTCGACGACTTCCGTCGCTGAGCCATCACTCAGGCCCGTTGTAATTCTGCGGCGTTCCGGCTTGCCATCCTGGCCCAAAACCCAAACAACGCGTACCTGACCCGGCAGGACTGGAGCTGAAGCCGGCGCGAACCGGTTCTCACCACCGTCGCCAGAAGCATTGTCACCCTGCTGACGTCTGCGACCCTGGCCCTGACCTTGACCCTGACCACCACCGGCGCCTGTGCTCGTCCGCTGTCGAGTGGCGTCCTGCGGCGTAAACCGAAGCGCAGAGTTTGGAACCTTCAACACGTTGTTCCGCTCGTCAATCGTAATCGTCAAATTAGCCGTCATTCCCGGTTTCAGTGCCTGCTCCGGATTCGCGACATTGATCACGACGTTATAAGTGACAACGTTCTGCACGTTCACAGGGTTGAGTCGCATCTCCTGGATCTTGCCGTCGAACTCCTTACTCGGAAATGCATCAACTGAGAACTTCACCGACTTTGCCTGCTCAACGAGACCAATGTCAGCCTGGTCGATATTCGCAATCACCTGCATCTGCGTCAGGTCGTTTGCAATCGTGAAAAGCGTCGGCGCCGACAAACTCGCAGCCACCGTCTGGCCCACGTTCACGTCACGCGAAACCACGACGCCGTCGATCGGCGAAGTGATCGTCGTGTGACTGAGATTTACTTCAGCCAAACTCAGCGCGGCCTGCGCCTGCTGAACTTGAGCTGCAGCCTGCTGCACCTGAGCCTGTGACTGTTGCACCTGAGCCTGCGACTGCTCAACAGTTGCTTTTGATTGCGCAATGCCTGCACTTGCTGCTGATTGCTCTGTAAGTTTCGCTTGACTCAACTGCGCCAGTGCCTGGTTGTAACGGGCCTCGGCCGTTCTGTAAGCCGTCTGCGCAACTTCGTAATCTCTCTGCGCGATCACACCAGCTTTAAGTAACGACTCCTGCTGCTTTAACAGACTAAGCGCGTCATCCTGCTGCGCTTTGAGCACGGCGACGTTGGCTTCGGCGGCAGAGACACCAGCCTGATTGTTTTGAACAGTCGATCGGGCGGCGAGGTTTCGTGCCTGCGCATCGCTCACACCAGCACGAGAATTCACCACCGCGGCACGTGCATTTGCGAGTCCCGCGCGAGCGTTTTCAAGATTCGCACGCGCCTGCTGCACTTGTGCTTTAGCAGTGGAGGGATCGAGCTGAGCGACAACCTGGCCCTTCTTTACCGTTGAATTGAAGTCAGCATAAAGCGCGGCAATCGTGCCCGAAGCCTGACTACCTACCTGCACTGTGGTCACAGCCTGTAGTGCACCGGTGGCGGTTACGGTATTACGGAGGTTTCCTCGCTCAACACGCGCCGTCATGTACTGTGGCGTGCTCGAGGTATCTCCCCAAAAATAAAAGCCCGCCAGCACGACCGCAGCCATAAAGCCGCCGCCAATTAATAATTTCTTCTTGCCAAGTAGCAACGTGGCCCAAACTTGTTTAAGCCAGCCAAGACTTCCACCTGTACTGATTCCGCCCACTAATGGTTGTTTTATTGTTTGAGTCGACATTCGATTCCTCTCAAATTATTGCCGATTGCCAATTGCCGATTGCCAATTTCGCGGCACAACTCTCTAGACACCCTTTGCCTTCTATTGGTTACATGCCAGCAGCATTCCACAAATTGGCATTTGGCAATCGGCAATTGGCAATTTGCAATTTTGTCTCCTTGTAACCGTACGCATTCAACGGGTGTCTTACTCGTCGGGACACTCCCCTGGAATTAACAAGGAAGACTAGGAGTTAGGAAAAATAGTGATGAACAAAGGACGGTTTAAGAAACTTGCAGTAGCCTCTATCTCGGCAATTGCTTTGGCTGGCTCGATCGCTGTTGCACAGACGGTCAAAACCGATCAGAACACGCAACAACAGGGTTCCCACATGGAACACCGTGGCGGTCGAGGTAAACATGGTGGACGCGGTGGCTGGGGTGGAATGCGCCAGGGCGGATTCTTCAAACAGCTCAATTTAACTGAGGACCAGAAAGCTAAGATGAAGCAGATCCACGAGAGCTTCGCCGAAAGAAACAAACCCCTGCGTCAAGAGCTTCGAGCCAAGCGACAGGAGTTGCGTCAGGCGAGCGAAGGCGGTACGTTCAACGAAGCACTGGCTACTCAGAAACTGACGGAAATGGCGAGCCTTGAGGCAAAGCTGATGGGCGAGCGCGCCAAGCTACATCAGGAAACACTTTCCGTTTTGACAGCTGAGCAAAAAGCCCAGTTGGAACAGTCGAAAGCGCAGTTCAAAGCACGACGCGGACAGCGCAAAACCGACAATCAGTAAGCGTTTCCCCCACGGTGTGGCGGATTCCAATTTGGAGAGTCCGCCATCCGTTAAACCGATGAGGATCGCAACTGGCGAGTGGGCTGGAACAAGCCTTGGATTTCGACCTGGCGCGGCAAGCGCAGGGAGGCGACGAGTCTGCCTTTGCAGAGATAGTAAGACGTTACAGCCCGCGCGTGTTTAGTGTGGCGAGCCGGTTCTTCCGGCAGAGAAGTTTGGTTGAAGAAGCAGCGCAGGAAGTTTTTTTGAAAGCTTACACGCAGCTCGGAAGTTTTGAAGGTCGTGGATCGCTTGAAGGTTGGTTGACGCGAATCGCGACGAACACTTGTTTGAATATGGTGAGAAGTTCGAAACGGCGACCTGAGTCTACCGTTTCTGATCTCACCGAAGATGAGGCGAGCTGGTTGGACCAGCACTCGGCGGGCGATGGTGAACAACCTTCCGTCGAGAACGATTTGGTGGCAACGGATCTCGCCGATCGCTTGCTGTCGGTGTTGTCGCCGGAAGATCAGCAGACGTTGTTGATGATTGATGGTGAAGACGCGTCGATTAAGGAAGTGGCTGAAGCGACGGGATGGTCGGAGTCGAAAGTTAAAGTGAGAGCATTTCGGGCGCGTAAGAAGGTTCGTGAGGCGATGGAGAAGTTGTTGGGTCATAACAAGCGATTGAATTCAGCAGCCGACTGAACGGGTGATTACATGCCATTCAAAAAGACAGACAAGCACATCACTGAGATTCTGGACAATGCCTCGACATCGGCTCTCTCTGAGAGTGAGCTGAACGAGGTGCGAGCACATGCGCTCGAGTGTGGATCGTGTCGCAGTGCTTATGAAGCGGCTCAACTTTCGGCGGTGGTTTTGAAGAGTCGCGCGCAGACTGTTATTGAGCCGTCGCCGTTCTTTCAGACGCGAGTGATGGCTGCGCTGAGAGAACAGCGCGAAGCAGAGAGCGTGCCGGCACTGTTTCGCTTGTGGAAATCAGCGAAGCTGCTCGTCTCTTCGATGGCGCTTACTACTGCCGCGCTCGGCGTATTGACTTTTGTGTTACCAGGAACGGCAGTCTCTGACGATCAAACATTATCGGCCTATTCCGCAGAGTCAGTAATTATGGGCCAGGACGCCGATGATCAAATGACTTACGATCAGGTGCTG
>DASTVU010000675.1:0-4128 GCA_035758935.1 Pyrinomonadaceae bacterium
CCTTGCGGATCAAGCGTCAATCCATTTGAACCGGGCTGACCATACTCAGCGATATCAGCGCCTGAATAGCCGCTCGGCGTGCGAAACACATCGAGCTTGCCATCCTGGTACTTATAGATCGTGTTGGCATTCGGGTCACTAAAAAGAAGATAGCCGCCGTCCTTATTTACCCAGACTGGCCCTTCCGTGAATTGAAAGCCTTCCGCGAGCTTGAAGACCTTGGGATTCGGACCGACGATTTCATTCATCGCCGGATCGTTTCGCACAACTTCCACATTGACTTCGCTCGGCGTCAGGCTGACTGGCACAGGCATTACTTTGTAGAAGGCGAGTCGTGCGAAACGTATCCAGATAAAGTTTGTGGGCGGATTCGAAAGTGGACCATTGATGCCGAAGATCGCGAGTTGGATCTGTTGTCCTGGTTTGACGTTGCGACCTACTACCAGTTGATTCTGCGCGTTCCAACCGGCGATCACAGAACCACCGGATTGGCCCAACGAACGCGACAGCTCACCATCAACCCAAACCTCAGCGTAATCGTCGAGCGACGTTTCGAAGACGACCGTTGATCCGGTCGGATCGAAATCTCCTACCCGTTCCGGAATGGTTAGTTTGATCCGGTACCAGCTAAAACCAAGTCGCCCGTTACCCCGTCGCTGGTCCAGACTCGCAGGACTAATCACTTCCCATTTTGAGTCGTCAAAATTCGCGCCGCCGGCGTGAGGCGTGTAGTCGTAAGTTTTTACAGCTGCGCCAGTCGGTTGCTTGTCCAGACCCGGGCCCCTGAAATCGACTTCAACAATCTTCGTGTCGCTGTAGCGCCAGTTGCCCTTGATAAGATCGACACCTGACGCCGAAGCTAAATCGATTGTCGCCGTTGGCTTTCCACCCGGAATTTCAGAGCCGTAGTTCGCGTGCGTCACGCGTGGCCAGTAGGCCACGTAGAGTGACGCAGCGAACATGATCAGCGACAAAAGAACACTTATTTTGCGTGAATTCATTTGCCACCTTCCTCTCAGCGAACCTTGATGGTGTAGTAAAGAAACGTGCCGCTGACGTCTTTGAACCAGTGCGGCGTATTATTCGGCACGATGATCACGTCACCCTTCTTCAACTGCCGCACGTCGCCGCCATCGATACGCGAGCCACGAAACTCCTGGGGCGCAGTTTCCTTCGCGTCAATCGCAGTGCCCCCAGTAACAAACGTCGCGTTACCTTCGAGCACGTAGATAATGTCTGTATCGAGCGTGTGAACTTCGGCCTGTCCGGCTTTCTCGCGGCGGCTGGTATGGACCATGTAATTGCGGTTGGTTCCGTCCAGAAGCACGGCGCCTTTTGAGAAAGACGTGCTTACCTGGCTTGCGTCGAAGAATAGTACAGGCGCTTTGCTCATCTGCGTATCGGCTGCCTTCGTCTCCGCGGTAAACACACCGGCGCCTGCGAGCGCGAGCTCTTCATCCTGTTGCGCACTGGCAGCGCCACTGACGCCGACTCCGCCGACAATCTGACCGTCGATCGTGATCGGAATCCCACCTTGAAGAGGAGTGAAGTAAGCGTCGGGTAGCGCGACCATTGCAGTGCGACCGTTTTTGATGATGTCTTCGAACGCTTTGGTCGGACGTTTGAATAGAACGGCAGTGCGTGCTTTGCCGATCGAGATGTTTGCGCCGGCGGCAAAGGTACCATCGAGTCGTTCGAGCGCCATGAGATTGCCGCCTTCATCGACGACTGCAATGACTCCGCCGGGCGCGTTAACTTTCTTCGCGTGTGCGACTGCACCCGCGATTACTTTGTGTGCGCCGTCGATCGACAGGGCTTTTCGTTCCACGAGTTGTGCTTGTGCGGTTATTGCAATTGCCGAAAGCAAAAGCGCCGCTTTGATTAATAGTTTCATGATGACCTGATCCTTTCTTGTCCACGGATTACGCGGATGGAGTGATAGTTATTCGCAACACATCGGTAGTCGCCGGGTATGTGTAACCATCTTTGACTGGTCCAACTTTCTTCTTTTCCGACATTCCGGTGTTCTCTTTCTTCTGGCGCGGCGCCTGGTTTGGACCGACGCCGGGCTCTTCGTTGACTTCAGTGCCGGCATCCCACAAACCAAATTGCGCAGTGACATCGCCGCTGAGTGGCTTGCCGTCCTTATCAAAAAGGTCGATGCTTTTCTCGTTGCCGAAGAACAGATCATTCGACTGACCAAACATGAAGGTGATGAACAAGTGGGCGCCTGGTGTCGCGCTTACTTCGAATTCAAATGCTGCGCCAGGAATAACTGGTCCGGGCATCGCGGCGCCAACAGGGTTCTTGAAGGTTCCATTCGTAAGTACGCCTGCGTGATTACTGGCACGCAGTATCAACATTTCCGGGTTGCCATCTTCTGCCTGAGCTTCGAGGCCTGTGCGCCCGGCAGAACTTCCGGCTTTGAAAAGCGGATTACCCGAACCGCGATGAATACTGTACGCGCCGGGTGAAATGGCGAATGGCCACTTCATACCGTTTGAAGCGGCAAAACCGTCGGCGTTTGAAATGTTTTCGATGCGGACTTTGAATTTCGTCGTGCCTTTTTGCGCGAACGTGTTAACTGACAATGCTGCGATCGCGATCACCGCAGCTAAGAGCATGGAAATCTTTCGTGCTTTCATTGACTAGTGTCTCCTTATTAAGTGGTTGGTTCGAAGTTGCACCGGAAGATGCAACGTTGATTGTTGTAGTGGTGAAACTTTGCGCAGTTCGTCGTGCGCCTGCCTTTCTTGAACAATTCGGCAGCCAGCAGCATTCCAATCGGCGGCGCGACGAAATAGATCCAGAGCGACATCCACACATTTGCCCCAAACGCAGAACCAAACGTTCGCGCGGGATTCATGCTCATGCCTGAAATTGGTGATTCAAAAGTGATGTAAGTTGCGACGAGTGCGCCGGCGAAGACTCCGGTCCATCTGGCGAGTCTCTTTGTGTTTGAGACACGCAGGACAACGGACATTAGGACGAATGAAATGAGTAGTTCGGCTAGAAAAGCGATGAGTGGTCCTTGCGGGCCGGGCTGTGTCGTTGCGTAGTTCACATGTTGTTCGGCGACGGCTGGTCCAAGTAACCACATCGCGGCAAGCACCCCTGTGATTCCTCCAATGAATTGCGCCGCGATGTAGAAAGCCGCATCAACGGGCGCGACTTTGCCGAGGCGGAGGAATGCAAGTGTTACTGAAGGATTGAAGTGCGCTCCCGATCGCTTGCCGAGTGGAGAAAAGATGATTGCGATCGCTGTCAAGCCCATCGCGACTCCCATCAAAGCTCGTCTCAGAATGTCGTTAGGTAAACTGTTTGCGAGCGGAGATGATGGGTGGTAGAGCAACGCGGTGAACGCACACGCCGAGAGCATGAACAACGCCAACTCGGCTGCTTCCATCAGGTACTCGGGCCAATGTTGTCTGAGAGTTCGCGACATGGAAGTTAGTCGCGACTGAAGCGTGTTCCTTACATTGTGAGCCACAAAAAGGCACAAAAAGCACAAAAGATTTCCGTTCTCTTTTGTGTTTTTTGTGCCTTTTTGTGGCTACAGTTGTGAACGCTCGCGAAGGGCCCAGCGGAGAAATTTGATTTGCTTGAGGTAGCGCGCGCACCACGCGCAGACGAAGAGATGTAGACGGAGTTCAATTTGATCTGCGGGCGTCAATCGCCGGTCCAGCGACTCGGAGAGCAACGGAACTATTTCACTGCAGGGTCTGAGTCTGCGGAGTAACCAGTGTCGAAGAGCACGTCTGATTTTCATCACTGAATAACGACCACGGAATTTAGGCCACCGTAACCATCGGACACTTTGAGCCCGTTACTTGGATCTTCGGTCCAATGCTTACTGTCAACGACAAACTTGTACTGATAACGACCTGGTCCAGGTGTAGCAAGTTTGCAAAGCCACAGACCGGTCGCATCTTTGGTCAATTGATTTGAGCCGGTGTTCCAGGCATTGAAATCTCCTGCCAATGAAACCGAACGAGCTTCATCGTCGTGATACACAAAAACAAGATGTCCATTTTGTACACGTGGTGGACTGCAACCAACGATGTTCAGCGCATGTTGCTCATTTTTCGCCAGTTCGACCGCCCGACGCGCATTAACGACACCAAAGCC
>DASTVU010000676.1:0-9457 GCA_035758935.1 Pyrinomonadaceae bacterium
CGACAGAGGAGACTCTTGTTGATTACTACTGGAATAGTGCTCCCCCGGATAGGACTCGAACCAGGCATTTGATTGCACGACTGCGCAGGTTTCGGATTTAAATTTCTGCGCCACAGAGCCAGCGTATTGATCACTGTGCACGCGGATCAACGTTTGCCAGTTTCAAACTATAAACTTTCATTTTCTGCGCGAGGCGTTGCTGCACAGCCGATAGTTTTCCATTAGCCAGGACATCCAGATTGAGATTCTTCGTCTCTCCGCAAAACGGAATCGCGCCATTTTCTGACTTGAATCATGTATGCACCTCCATTCGCTTGAATGAGTGAATCTGGTTGGTAGCAGGAGTTCGTGAGTTCAGCCTTGTCGAAAAACGGCTGGGACTATATGCCCCGCGTTTTGAGTCTGTCAATGACGACACAGCTTATTAAAGCTGTCTGGCAGACTGGCTTGATTTCCTCATCTGTGCGGATTCTTGCGTTTAGACCAGAAAAATTCCCTAGTCACATCTAATACTCTTCAATAAACATAAATGTTTTGTAGTTGGTATAGCACTTGCCGTTGGTGTCCGTTTATGGACGCGCTGTCAAAAGACATCAGAATGGCCATTCGAAATTTGCTGAACCGTCCTACCTTCTCAGTAGTCGCCGTCCTTACTCTGGCGCTCGGTCTCGGTGCAAATACAGCGATCTTCAGTTTTGTGAACGCGCTTTTGCTGCGGCCGCTTCCATTTCCAGCGCCCGATCGATTGGTGGTGTTAAGTGAAATAAACTCGCAAAAAAGAAAAAATCTTCCCACGGCATCACCACGCAATATCGAAGACTGGCAGAAACAGAGTCAGACGATAGAACAATTCGGAGCATGGCGTGATTGGCATTTTCGTGTCAGTACAAGTAGTGGACCTCTCCCTCTTTCCAGCGCCATCAGTTCTCCAGATCTCTTTCAGGTCCTGGGTATCAAACCGTTGCGCGGTCGTCTCCCTTTGCCGGAAGAGAATCAGGTTGGGCACGACCATGTCATCGTGCTCACGAACAGTTCCTGGCAAACGCATTTCGGCGGTTCTGAAAACGTCATTGGTCAAACGCTCTTTTGCGACAAAGAGCCGTTCACGGTCATTGGGATTCTGCCGCCGAATTTTGAAGCGCTTGACCTGGGTTCGTTCGACGTCTGGGCGCCGCTGTCTGTAGATCCCGATCAGACACTTGGACGCCACGCAAAGAACCGGCGCGTTTATGCGCGATTGAAAGACAATGTCTCATTCGAAGCAGTGCAGTCTGAAATGACGGCGATTGCAAGTAGACTGGCCGAGGCGTATCCGGCGGAGAACGGCGGCTGGACCATCAAAATAAATAGCTTGCAACGCGAGGAAGTCGGAGACTTGCGTACCTCGGTTCTTCTGTTCATGGGTGCGGTAGCGATGGTCCTGCTGATTGCCTGCATAAACGTTTCTAATCTATATCTTGCGCGAGTGATGGCTCGGCGGAAGGAGTTCGCCATTCGTGTTGCGCTCGGAGCAGGACGCTTTCAAGTAGTACGCCAGTTATTGATTGAGAGTGTACTGCTAACCCTGGCTGGAGGTGCTGCGGGTCTACTGCTTGCAGTTTGGTTGAAAGATCTGTTCATTGCAGTCAGTCCAACAGCCGTATCCCACGCGGAACAGATTAAGATTGATGGGACTGTTCTGGCCTTCACTTTTGTCTTGTCAATCGTCACGGGAATTCTCTCCGGGTTGATTCCGGGTTTGCGGTCGTCGGCAGTAAATCTCGTTTCCGAATTAAAAGATGCGCCAGGTATTTTGCCTGGAGGTAGTGCTCTGCGATTGCGGAGTGTGCTGGTAGTTTCGCAAGTCGCATTGGCAGTCACCTTACTGATTGGCGCCGGGCTTCTGGGCCAAACACTCATTCGTCTGCTAAAACATGACCCGGGATTCAAAACTGAAAACCTCGTCACGGCCTCATTATTTCCGCCGGTGGATAAATACAAAAAATCGCAGCAGGTAATTTCACTGTACGAACAAATCGGCGAAGATGTTAAGACGATACCGGGAGTGCAGTCGGTGAGCTATGTGAGCGCTGGCCCGCAGTTCGGCGGATTCGAACCGACGGATGTTCTTCCCGAAGGCACGGCGGCGGGTGCCGGAGATTATCCGCAAGCTGTTTATTTCAATGTCAGTCAGAACTACTTCGCCACGATGGGCATTCCGCTTCTACGCGGACGTGATTTTTCCAGGTCCGACAATTCCTCTTCGCCACCGGTTGCGATTATCAACCAAATGATGGCTCAAAGATTTTGGCCTAATCAAGATCCGCTTGGTAAACGCTTAAAGCTGGTGCGCGAGGACAGTGTGGTGGAGATCGTCGGAGTGGTCGGTGACATTGAACGTTACGGACTCAGCGAAAACGTTCAGCCCGAACTTTATTATCCATACTCACAGCGACCGCGCTGGGCCACATTTTTCGTGGTTCGCACCAACACCCCTGTCGGTACCTTTAGAGAAGCTCTTCAGAGCCGGCTGGCAAAGATCGATTCTGAAATCCAATTGTCGCGGACGACATCAATGGACAATCACATCAGGTCGTCGCTAAGGCGCCCGCGCTTCAACCTCCTGCTGGTTGCAATCTTCGCGACGACAGCGCTCTTATTAGCAGCGGTGGGACTTTACGGAGTGATGTCTTATCTCGTGGAACAGCAGACGCGCGAGATCGGAATTCGCTCGGCGCTTGGTGCAAAGCGCTCGCACATTTTAAAGCTTGTTATCGGCCGTGGTGTAGCAATGGCTTTTATAGGAATCGTGCTGGGAATCGTCGCCTCTCTCGGATTGACTCGTTTTCTCGCGGGCCTGCTTTACGGCGTCACGGCAGTTGACCCGATTACGTTCATTGTCATTTCAATTCTCTTGCTGATTGTCTCAGTGCTGGCCTCCTATATTCCGGCGCGGCGTGCGACGAAGGTCGATCCGTTAGTAGCGCTGCGGTACGAGTGAGGCACAAAAGGCACAAACCTCTGCTGGTTTGTGCCTTTTGAGATTAAGACTAAGTGGATTAGTGAATACCGATTCTCGAAATCGTATTCTGGTTCCTGTTCGACACCCAGATGTTCTCTCCATCAAAAGCAATTCCGTGTGGGTTTAGTCGTTATTTCGCCACCAGAAAATAAGATTTTAGATTCTCCAGCACTAACCGGAACCTGTGGCTTCCAAGACATCAGCTCGCGCGTTGTCTAAATGGGCAAGACTTATAGCCACATCAGACGCCAAGCTCTCAATCTCGCAGCGGCGGCACTTGAGCCCCCATTCGTGCGGACGTCAACTCCAACAGCAGAGGCAGAACTGATCAATTAATTCCCGTTTGGCACAAAAAACGGCACAAACGACTAAGGCCGCCATCATCGGCGGCCTCTGTCTTTGATTTTGTTAGAGTTTGTGGCTCCCCACACTGGACAATCTTCGCAACTTTCTCATGACCAACTCCTTAGAGTGCCCTGACCTTTTTAACTTCCCAATACCGGATCAAAGGCAATCAGTGCCGCTGTTTCCCCAATAATCCATGGACGCACTGTTGCGCTTTATTAAGACCCGTCAAAAACCTTGGTTTACTCCGATCAACCGCAGTAAGATAGCGCCACAGAAAACGCAGCACTCTAAACTTTCCCGAGGCTCGTGACGGACGGCCGATTGTCAATGCAACGTTAATGGCTCAGGCGACTAACGGCCCGCCTTCCGTTAGGCCGGCGCAAGTGGATTCTGAAGGGAAGTTCAGTTTCGATGATCTGCCATCTGCAGCCTACATAGTTTTTGCGGTCGCTCCCGGCTACATCGATGAAGCAATGTCAACGGGCGACCCGGATGATTGGCCGCGATACTTGATCGGGGCACAGTTGAAGATCAAGATGATTAAGGGCGGAGTGATCACTGGTAAGGTGACGAATTCGAAAGGCGATCCGATCGTCGGCGTTCCAGTCCATGCAGTGGCTTTGAACAATCCTTCTACGTCCCCCACTGACTTCCTCGGAACCGGCGGCGCCGAAAGCGATGACCGCGGCATCTATAGAATCTATGGTCTGAGACCCGGTCCATATGTAGTCAAGGCGGGCGGCCCGGGGCAGTTTGGTTTGGCAGCCTCGAACGGCTTCGACCTCGATGTGCCGACCTACTATCCTTCGGCCACCCGAGACACCGCTATTCCCGTGGTTGTGCGAAGTGGCGATGAGACAACGGGCATCGACATCAAGTACTTTGGCACCGAAGGCCACCGGATCAGCGGCTTCGTCGTGGGCACCATTAATGCTGGCTCGTCTGCCGCGAATGGCGCCATCGCGATCACTCTGTCACCCGCGGGCACACAATCGGTTCTTTCTATGGCGCTTGCCAGCCCTTTGGACCAACGCCGCGCCTTCGGCTTCAACGGCGTAGCAGATGGTGAATACGATTTGTTCGCCGCCTTCCAAACAGGTCAGCAGAACAATGCGTCACTAGTAGCTGCCAAACGCGTCACCGTCCGCGGCGGTGATGTGACTGGAGTCGAGTTGACCCTCGCCCAACTTGCCTCAATTACCGGCATCATTATGCTCGATCCGATTAAGCCGGAGGACAAGTGTGACCGGCGCGGCTCGCAGCTCATCGAAACCGTTTTCGCAGCGCGCCGCGACGATCCGAGAAAGAGCGGCAGTCAAATGATGACGACAATGCTAGCCGGACCGGGCGGAACCTTGAACGCCAAAGGCGAGTTCGTCGCGCGCAATCTTGGCGCCGGCCGATATCGATTTGAAATCAAACTGCCTACTGATGCCTGGTACGTTCGCGCTATCAACCTGCCGGCGGCTGTTGCTGTAACAAACCAACAAACCTCTCAAGCAGCACCACTATCAGGCACCTCAAAGCGGAACCAGAATTACCCATGGCAAGGAACCGTTACCATCAAGTCCGGCCAACAAGTCAGCGGCGTTTCGATCATCGTGGGACAGGATGCGGCGAGCTTGGGAGGACGTGTGATCGTAACGCCGGAAGGAGCGGCGTTTCCGGCGGACCTCCATGTACACCTGGTACCGGCAGACCGCGAGCAGGCCAACGACGTGCTTCGCTACAGCGAGACAACGATCATGAGCGACGGCAGCTTTGCATTTTCTAATGTCGCACCTGGCCGCTATTTCATCGTTTCGCGTGTCGAGCCAAGCGCCGAGACACCAGGTGCGTCGCCGCGGTCTTCCGCTTGGGATCCCGCGGCGCGGGCCAAACTAAGACAGGAAGCAGAGGCTGCGAAAGTAGTTGTTGACCTGAAGCCTTGCCAACGATTGAGGGATTACGCGCTTGCGCTAAGGGTGGAGCCGTGAGCCAAAACCGGCAGGGACGCGCCCGGATTAACAAGTCTGAAAAGAGGGGGCGCAGCTTAATCTTCTGCGATTATAAAGATAGTGCTCCCCACACAGTGACAATCTTCGCAACTTCCTGACGCCAATAGTGGCGGCGTGTATCGACGCCAACCTTCGCGACACCACCGAAGGTAAGAGACACGCGCGTCCGCATCCCCTATCTCGCACCACGATCAACCTCCACGCAGCCGTGCCGCCCTGTAATACCGCCACGACACTGGCCTGAAGCTTGCATCATCACGGTATCGGTTTTTACGCGCCGGAATCTGCCCCGATTCGGGTAATTCTGCCCGCTTGAGTGTGTGTTTTTCCGCATTCAGGCCTCGCAGGGCAGCGGCATTTTCAGTTGCGCGCTCGGCAACGTCGTGGGCGCGGCGGCCGGACAGATCCCTGTCAGTACTACTCTGAAATTCGGGCCGGCTATTTATGAGGAAGAGACGGCAATGCACTCGATCAATTGGCTGAAGCGCGCGGCGCTCCTCACCCTGGCGCTCTCCGTCGCACTCGCCCAGCTTTCCTTGAGCGGGCAGACGCGCCGCACCGGGACGCGGACGCGGCCCACTCAAACCGCGCCCCCGACAACAGCGACGCAGCCGCAACAGGGCGGCACGCGTCCTACCGTAGAACTCGTTCGGCCGCCGAAGGCGATGGCCGCAGCCTTCGAGAGTGGTAAGTTGCCTGAGCCTGCGCGCCTGCCCGCGGGAACCGTTGAGGAGCGGGCGGCAGAGTTGGCGAAGGCCGTCAGCAAGGCGGACTCCTCTTCGACCGCCGCGTTCTTCGCCGCCGTCCTGGCCTCCGGTTATGGCGTGCGCGACCCCGACGGCAGCGTCTTGCAGACGGTTCAACCTGGGCAGGGTTTTGCTTTCCGTGCCAGCGAAGTTGCGGCGCTCGCGAAGATGTATGGCGAACGGCGGATGGTTGACCTTACGTACCTTTGCGCCGGCCTCAAAGCGATCCCGGAATTGAAGGAGGTGCCGCTCGAAAACATTCTGCTTGACGGCATCCGCAAACACGCGCAGGACGGCAAATCACCACTGCACTTTTGGGCGCGCTTCATCGTCGAGCTGGGGCTGCAGCGGGACGAACCGTCAAACATGCTCGGGGATACCGACCCGAAGAAAGTGCGACTGGACGCCATTCAGGCTGGGCTCATTCTGCGCCGCCTGGCTTTCGACTTCTACGGGTTCGCGCAGCGCGACCGACAAGCGTCGGCGCGGTCTGGCGCTCACCTCGTTGGAAGCGCACAACGCCGGCGGGCAAACGAACCGCAGAATCCGCTTTTTATTCGCGCCGGACTGCACGACGTCGGGTCACCGAGATTTGTGAAGGCAGTTGCAACGGAAGCAGTAGAGCCCACCCAGCGGGTCAGTCCGTGCCCGGAGTACCTGGAAGGCGATGCACCAATCGCTCTGGACGCCACCGCAATCCTCCTCACCACCGGTTGGGAGAAACTGCTTAAGTACCTGCAAGCCCAGGACATCATCGGCGATAGGTATGCCAAGTTCGTCAAAATCTTCAACATCCTTTCCACCTACGCAAAGTTCGTCGTGACTTACGCCATGCTCGAAACCGAGATCGACGTCAAAGATCCGCCGCTCGTGCGCACCACGACGACAATGCCCGGCGGCGAACGACGGTTGATTGCCAAAGTAAGCATGAACACGGGTGGGTTTCAAGACATTAACTGCTTACGTAACGCACTCAACGTCTTCACCGGACTCGATGTCAGCCTCCTCAAGGACGGGCCGTTGGAGGGCGTGGAGGTCAATTGGCATCTGATAGAAGGAGTATCGCAGGGGATCGTGGGCTTCAAAAACGAAGGCCCACGCATACAAGACCCGGGCGCGTACGCCGGCATCCCAGGCCAGGGTGGAACCCCGGTCCAGGCAATTCCGAGGACTAAAACGGACAAGGACGGGGCGGCGAGCATCTGCCTCCAAGGCAAACCGCACGTGCCCTACGTCGGCCAGCCACGTTTGGCGGTCATTAAGCGGGCGGTAGTGATGACCACGATTAGAATGAAGGCCGGTGAGATCAAAGGTGATGCCGTTGATGTGGCGGGGCAGGCGCTTGGCGGGGTCGCAGGTCTGTTGACCTTGCCCGCGGAGTTGCTCTACAGGACGGACTGGGCTTCCACAGCGTGGCTCGATGTCTACGTCAAAGACTGGCAAGAGTGCGACCGGGGTTGGTACGGCAAAATCACGGTTGCGTTGAGGTTCAACGAAACGAAGGACAACATGCCGAATGGGCCGGACGGCTGGAACCTTTCGAACACTACCGAAGTCATAAAGGAATTCGAGTACAACTTCAATTTGACTGGTGAAGCGGACACGTCCCAGGGATTTCAGAACGGCTACTTCGCCGATGCACAAATTAACATCAACGACAGCACCATTCAGGTGTCGAAGCAGCGCGAAGCGGGATTTTGCGACACCGGCAGCCGCCACCCGAACGGCGGCAAAATCACGGTAAAGGTGAATGGGACTTCGACGTACACGAACAGTAGGGTAAAGGCCGCGGACGGCACAGCCCGCGCCACCGTTTACATCGCCCAGCGAGGCGCCGCGGGTTACAACATCCTGATCGAGCCACCGTCGTCCCCCGTCGAGGGAACGGAAGAGTTGAAGAGGACCTTCTTCTTCCCGCAGTGTCCGCTTTGGGAGAGGGTGCGTTCGGAAGTCGACGAGCCGCCTCGACCCCGTCCTTTCTATCTACCGCGCATAGAATTCCTAGCCACCTTCGACCCGAATAATCGGGGAATCGTCTCCGGAAGTCTGAGCAAGAACGACCCGAACGGCGGGACGATCACCTACACGTGGGACCTTAAGATGTGCGGCACCTACGAAGATAAGCGTCAGTCTTGCAATTAACCTCAAGGGCGGTGCAGAACAACAGGTCGACGAAGTCGATAATATTCTGGTGAGCCGTTGAAGTTTCGTTTCCAGAAAGACACAACTCCGCGCCCCCAGACTATACCTTCATCACCCAAGCCTAACTGCGACTCATTTACTTGCCCTTCACGAGCAAGTCTGGAAATTGCCGTGGCAGCATCCGGCATTGACTTATGTGACACGATCGCGATTCGTATTGAGCGATTATTTAGTGTCCACTGTTGAATTAGCACATCGCTACCTGATGTTGGCTGTACGCACTCATACTTCCAATCAGGTTTGGGGATTCAATGTAGCTGACAACGCGATCTCCCAACGTTGTTAAGTCCGAACTGTTCTGAGCGTAAGTAAAGATATGCGCAGCACACAGGACGATAAGCAACATAATCGCGGAATTTCGGATGTTCGTTTACGTTTCCTACCGCGAAGTTAAGGTTACTGCGGCTGACCCTCTCTTGGTTTCACCTCAAAAGTAATTGATGCGGAATCAACCCACTTACCGCCTTGAATAAAACGGTGCTGCGTCGAGAGTTGATAATGACCTGGAAGAAGTGCTTGACGAGTGCTTTGCCGACTTACTCAAAGGTCTAGTCTTTGACGATCAAGTTATGGATTGGATCGTTGAGGCTTTGCATCAGAGTCACGCAGACGAGAAGCGTTTCAGAGAAGATGCGATCATTCGCTTGCAAGAAGAACAGAGCAAGATTCAGAACCGCCTTGATAGGTTATACGATGATCGGCTTGACGGTTTTATTGAACCGGATTTCTTTGAGCGAAAGTCGCGAGAGTGGCGACAGACACAGAAGCGACTTGCTGATCAAATTACCGAATACCAAGAGGCCGCACATGATTATGTGCAAGATGGTATTCGCCTACTAGAACTCTCAAAAAAGGCCTATTTTCTGTATAAACAGCAAGATTTAAGCGAAAAACGAAAGTTGCTCAATTTCGTGTGTTCGAACTCAATATGGAAGGACCACACTCTCACTACGACGTTTCGCCAACCATTTGATCTACTTGCAATTACGAACACAACTTGGCAACGAAAAAAGGCCGCCGGAGCCGATTCCAGCGACCTTCGTCCTATCTGGCTCCGCAGGTAGGACTCGAACCTACAACCCTTCGGTTAACAGCCGAATGCTCTGCCATTGAGCTACTGCGGAATAAGCGCCCTCACATAGTCTCGAAGAAACTATGGCAGG
>DASTVU010000677.1:0-6293 GCA_035758935.1 Pyrinomonadaceae bacterium
CGGAAGTTGAAGGCCAAAGAGTAAAGCCAGTAGAGGGAGCTGATGGAACTCGCGTACCATTGCTGCGTGCGGGGCTTGATTCCTCGAGGGCTTATACCGTGTCGTTTGTTTATATCAGTACGGGAGCACGGTTCGGCAAGAGCGGCGCTTACGACTTGGGACTCGCCAAACTCGACATTCCCGTCAACATTCTGACGTGGGAAATCTCGCTACCAGATCGACTCCTGATAAAGCAATTTGGCGGTAATGCATTCTCGGCCGATCAGGTTCCAGATTCGGTCGCGAACAATTTGTTGATCGATGGTGCCGACACGAGCGATTCGTATTCTAACGTCCCGGTCCCAAATGACCTCAAGACGCTTCAGCCGGGACAGGTAGGTGGCGTCGTCGTTGATCCGGCCGGTGCAGTGATACCCGGCGCTGAGGTAACAGTGAGCAACACGCAGACCGGAGTCAGTTTGACTACGAAGTCTGACGACAATGGCCGTTGGGTAATCGCAGGCGTGCAGCCTGGTCCCGTAAGCGTGCTCATAACTTCTCCGGGTTTTAAGGCCACGCGAACGGATTTGCAGCTGCAAGCGTCACAACCGGCACAAATGGGGACCACGCTCGAGACGGGTCAGGTTCAAGAGACAGTTACGGTCACCGCTTCAGCTGGTCTCATTAACAGCTCACGCCTCACTGATCTGCCCGTTCAGCCGCGGACACCTCTGAACTTGTATTCGGTTTCCCAGAACGTGACCAACCTGCAACGTCGAGTCGCGGGCATCCTCCCGGTTGCAATCGAAGTCCCGAAGAGTGGCAAGGCTTATCGCTTCGTGCGTCCGCTGGTCCTTGAGGAGGAAACGCGAGTTACATTCCAGTACAAATCGCGATAAGAAGATTGGGCGCCTCCATGGAGTGCGCCCATCTTTTTGTGCTTTATGTGCCTTTTTGTGGCGATGCGTACCACAACACGGCGAAGAAGTGGCACGTCGTGCCGGCGATAACGAAGAGGTGCCAGATGAAATGGTTGTAACGAATGCGCTCAGCAGCAAAGAACGCGAGGCCACCGGTGTAGGCAATGCCGCCCGCGAAGATTAAAAGAATGCCGGGAACAGGTATCAACATCACCATCGGTTTCACCGCCACGATCGCGAGCCATCCCATAATCACGTACAGCACAATCGTGATCCGGGAATGACGCGTTCGCTTTCTGATCTTGAGCGTGATACCGACAATCGCCAACGTCCAAATCACCGCTAACAACGACCAACCCCACGGTCCACGCAACACACCCAAACTGAAAGGTGTGTAAGAGCCGGCAATCAATAAAAAGATCGCCGTGTGATCGAACAGCCGGCAAATCCCCTTCGCAACTTCGTGAGTGATCGAGTGATAAAGCGTCGACGCGAGATAGAGCAGAATCATCGTGCCGCCAAATACACTTGCGCCAACGATGAAATGAACATTGCCGCCACGAACCGCCGCGAGCACGAGGATCGGAAAGGCGACAATCGCGAGCACAAGGCCCAGTCCATGACTGATGCTATTTGCTATCTCTTCACGAATGGCGTGTTTCTCCATACCCGCCGCATTGTACACGAAATAATATTTGAGCCGCAGATTTTCGCAGTTGAACGCAGATCAGCGTTTATCCGCGAAAATCCGCGGCTTAATATTCTTCTTATGATATTGTTCGCGCCTGAATGGACGACCTTCTCCTGACCCTGGTCCTTGGCTTGTTCGCGATTGCAGTGGTCCTCTCCGTGCTCGTGTTGCCGGTTGTTTCACTCATAATTTCCTCAAGTACTCGGAAACGCATCTCAGAACTTCATGTGCGTATAGATCGCATTGAGAAGACTCTTGCGGCACACTCGATTTTCCCAGGCGTCGCCAGACCTGAACCCGAAGCACCGCCAGCACCCAGGCCCGAACCTGTAACTCTACCACCGCCAACAGTCGCACCTGAACCGGCACCAGAGCCGACAACGTCTCCAGCTCCAGCATTCAGTGCTTATCAGCTTGAATCGATTATCGGTCGTCGCTGGGTCGGCTGGATCGCAGTGTTGCTGATCCTCTTCGCCACCGCTTTCTTTCTGAAGTATGCGTTTGACAACCGCTGGATCGGAGAGCTCGGACGAGTTTCGATCGGTATCGCTTTCGGCATTGCAATGTGCCTCGGCGGTTTCAGGTATCACCAGCGAGGCTGGCGAATCTTTGCACAGATTCTCACCGCAGGCGGAATCACTCTGCTCTATCTTTCAACTTACGCCGCCTTTGGCTACTACCATCTCGTAGGCCAGAAGACCGCATTTGTCTACATGGTCATTCTGATTGCTGAAGCAGCCGCGCTTTCACTGATCTACAACGCGCCTGCGATCGCGATCATGGCACTGATTGGCGGCTTGCTCACTCCGGGTCTGCTGCACTCAGATCGAAATCAGTATCGATCGTTATTCATCTATCTCTTCGCACTCGACGCCGGCGCCCTCGCACTCCTCAAACATTGGCGTGGACTCAGCTCCATCGCCTACTTCGGCACGCAACTGCTCTTCTGGCTTTGGTACAACGAACACTACCATCACCAGATACGCGGACCTGTTTTCATATTTCAAACAGCAATATTTCTGCTTTTCCTGTTGGCCCACCTGGCAAGAGAACTTATTCGGCGTGAGCCGGAAACTCTCGAAGACGCGCTGCTGTTACTGGCCAACCCGTTCACATATTTCGCCACTGCCTATCATCTTTATAACCCCACACATCACGATTGGATGGGCGCGTTTGCGATCTGCATGGCCCTCGTCTACGCCAGCGCTGCAAAGCTGCTGTTGTCGCGATCGATGACGAGTCGTCGCGAGATCCTGCTGCTGATCGCAGTGGCACTCACGTTCGTGACGATCGCGATTCCTATTCAGTTGCGCTCAAACTGGATCACGATCGCTTGGGCCGTTGAAGGACTGGCCATTCTGTGGGCCGCTCTCGAAATTCGATCCATGCGACTGCGCGCTCACGCATTCGCGCTCTTTGGATTGGCATTCGTCAAATTTCTTTTCTGGGATACTCCTTACGGTTACCGGCCCGCGTTTACTCCTGTTTTCAATCGCTACTTTCTTTCGTCGCTCTTGATGATTGGTTGTTTTCTGGGCGCGGTATTTCTATATCATCGCGCGAGCGCACGAAAATTGATCGACGGCCGCGTAACGAAGATCGTCATCGGATTGTGTGCCGCCGTCGCGCTCTGGCTTTTGATCTCGATCGAGACACACACGTATTTCGTCGCGCGTGCCCTTGCGCAGAAGACAGCGGAAGACGCCGAGCACCTGCGCTGGCTGGGCCAGATGGCTCTTTCAGTTCTCTGGGCGGGCTATGCTGGCGGACTCGCAGCTCTTGGCTTCGTGCGGCGCATCGCGGCAGCTCGCTGGGCCGCACTCGCGCTTTTCGCATTAACAATCGTCAAGGCGATGCTCGTCGATATCGCCCAACTAGAGGAGATCTATCGCATCATCGTGTTCGCTGTGCTCGGCATACTTCTATTGCTCGTGGCGTGGAGTTATCACCGGGCATTTCATTCGCGGGAGTCAACAACATGAAACGCGCATGTCTGTTACTTTTCATTCTCGTCGCAGCGACGGTGCTGGTTTTTTCAGTGTCCGCCCAAACTTCCCTGTCTCAGTGGCCTTATTACGTTGAAGTCACTCCGGAAAAAAGCGAGCCTGGTCTTTACCAGGTCGCTCTGCCGACGTGGGTAATGGATAAAGCACGTACGGATCTGGGAGACCTGCGACTATTCGACTCCAACAACCGGGAGATTCCTTACGGCATTCGCATCCGCCGCGAGATCGATGAAAAACGAGAGATTCCGGTGCGCTTGTTCAATGCCGGGGTTGCTGGTTCGGGGACAAGTGAAGTGTCTCTGGATCTTGGTGAGAATCATGGTGAACACAACGAAATCGAGATCGAAACAAGGGGCGAAAACTTCCGTCGCCAGGTTGTGATTGAAGGAAGCGATTCCGGACGCGAGTGGAGAACGCTGAATAACGACGGTGTGCTCTTCAGCTTTGCATCGCAAAATGCCGTGGCGGAATCGAAGCGGGTCTCGTATCCGACGAGTCGTTACCGGTATTTACGCGTGAGAGTTTCGAGTGACCAACTGACAGATAGCGAGTCGCCACAGGTTACGAACGTAAAAGTTACGATGGCGGTGCGTGAAAAAGGCTGGCGCGCGGCGTGGAGCGTGCCCGTTCCTTCTTATCAATTGCTGCGCAATCAGGGTGCTCATGCGTCTGCGTGGATCATCGATCTCGGCGCGCGTACGCCGTGTGACCAACTGAGTCTGGAGATTGCTGATGATTCGTTCTCGCGTCCATTTCAGGTGGAAGCGATCGATGGCGATCAGAACGTGCGTGTGGTGGCGACAGGTGATTTAACGCGTCACGCAGGCGACGAGCCAAAGCTCGTGATTGTTTTTAACCAGGAAGAGAATGTGCGGCAGTTCCGGCTTCAGATCACTGACTACAGCAATCCGACGTTGGATATCAAATCGATCGAAGCGAGTGCGCCGGCGCGTGAACTCGTGTTCGAATTGAAAGAGCCGCAGTCAGAATCGCTACGGCTCTTCGTTGGTAACGCAAACGTCACCGCGCCACATTACGACTTTGAGAATGAGTTACGGGCGCGCCTTGCAGCAAAGCAACCTATCAATAGCGCCATCACGGTCTTGCTTGCGAATCGCGAATACAAACCCGAACCGTTGCCACTTACCGAACGCGTTCCCTGGCTCATCTATCTCGTGCTCGCGGCTTCGAGTATTGCACTCGGCTTCGTCCTCTTCAGCCTCGCTCGCACCGCCACACGCCTCAAGCCACAAACTGATTAGCTACAAAAAGGCACAAAAAGCACAAAACAGAAATAGTTCTTATTTGTGCTTTTTGTGGACTTTCTTAAGGTGTGAAGCCTTTTAGTGGGTTGCCATAAAAAGCGTCGGTTTGCCAGGCGGTTTTGTTCCACATGCCGTCCTGGTCGCCGATGATCGTAACGGGAATGATCACGCGGTCACTGCCGAGTTGATTACTGCTGGCGATGCCGTTGTCAAACTTCCCACCCGGCTGAACAGTGAACTTCATCGAGCGGGCAAGCTTGTTGTTCCAAAGCAGCTTGAATTCGTATTCGCCGGGATTCGCGGCGAGTGTGAAGATATTTTTAGTCGTATCGTCGTTCGTCGTGTTGCTGCCTTTGATGCCTGGGAAGTCGCATTCGACGCGCGCCCATTTTGCCTTTTGCGGCACGCTCTCTTCGACGTAGTGAGTCGTGTTGATCTCGACTTCCGCCTCGCAACTGGCTTTCCCGATCTCCATCCCGTCGAGGAACGTCTTCCCGACTTCCTTACCCTGATAAAAAAGGTGCGGATCGAATTTATACGCGTCGCCGCGTACCCAGAAAGCTACGTGGAAATCGGGAAGCTTCCAGCCAAAAACGTCCGACGGCGTGAGATAAACGTAACCGATCGGCAGATTGAAATCGTGGTCCACGTAATAGACAAACTTCTGCGCCGCCTTCGGTCCCACCTCATTCGTCTTGTACTTTCCGACTTTCATTTTGCCGGTGAAAAGCGTTGAGTCAGTGCCCTGAAGCTCGTTGCGCATCTTGATGGTGAACGTCACGGGACCGGTGTAAAGGCTGGGCTGCTGCTTCTCCTCAATCTGGCGACCGCCGCACTCAGTTTTCCACCAGTAACCCTTTTGGACGTTGCCGGTATCGCAGTCAAACTTTACCCACGCACCAGTCGGCAGCGAGTATTGCACGTAAAGCTGACTGCCGCTCTCGATGGGCCCATTGACGCGAAACTTCATCTCCGGCACCCAACTCCAGACGTCGAAGTTACCTTTGTAGGAGTTGACGGTAAACGCTCTGATCTGAATGGAATCCTTGGCAATGGTGGGCTGATCCTGAGTGGCTGAGGTGTTAACAACCGGTGCTATTCCGATAACCAGGATCGCGAGTATGAGGGCGCAAGTTAGACGCAACTTATTTTTCACGGGAAACCTCCTTGGAGTTACGGCCGATTCTGGGCAAAGCGTCGGGAAGTTTACAACAGGATTTGCAGGATGTGGATACCCACAAACTCATTTAGCGGAAAGCGCGCAATAACACTGATGAGCGGAACGTGTTCGGCTCAATACCGGACCAGCGATACTGCCCGTCACCGCTCCTTCAGGGTGAAATGGTCGTCATCGAACGTACTGTAGGGGCGGCCCTCCGTGGCCGCCCTCGGTTTAATTACGGATTCAAGAGTCGACAGTCTCGGGTATGGC
>DASTVU010000678.1:0-3154 GCA_035758935.1 Pyrinomonadaceae bacterium
GGCGATTGCATCGTTAATGAAGTACGAGAGTCCGCTCGCGATGATCATCATCACGCGCATGACGAAGATCCAAACCAGCAACTGCACCTGCACGGTCGGATTTGAAACGCCGACCAGGATGAACGTGATCAGCGCCACGCCCGTGACGCCGTAAGTTTCAAAACCGTCCGCGCTTGGTCCAACTGAGTCGCCCGCGTTGTCCCCCGTGCAGTCTGCAATCACGCCGGGGTTACGCGCGTCGTCTTCCTTGATCTTGAAGACGATCTTCATCAGGTCGGAACCGATGTCGGCGATCTTCGTGAAGATGCCGCCGGCGATACGAAGAGCCGCAGCGCCAAGTGATTCACCAATCGCAAAGCCGATGAAGCACGGTCCCGCATAACTGCCCGGAATGAACAACAGGATGCACAACATGATCAGCAGTTCGACGCTGATCAGCATCATGCCAATGCTCATGCCCGCCTTTAACGGAATTGCGTAGAGCGGAAAGGGTTTGCCTTCGAGACTCGCGAACGCGGTGCGAGAGTTGGCAAATGTGTTAACACGAATGCCGAACCAGGCCACACCGTAGCTGCCCGCGATACCGATCAAACTGAACGCCAGAATGATCGCGACGCGGAACGGCTCCATCCCCGAGAGCACGCCGAAGTAAAGGATAATCACGACGGCGATGAACGCTTCGAGAATGAGAATGAACTTGCCCTGTGTTGTCAGGTACGTCTTGCAAGTCGCGTAGATCAACTCCGAGATCTCGCGCATGGCGCGATGCACCGGCAGACGTTGCAGGTTCATGTAAATGGCCAGGCCGAAGCCGAGACCAAGTACACAAATGATGATGCCAAACAGCAGCAGGTTATGACCTGAGATACCGTTCAGGAAGGTAACCTGGGTGAGGTCTGGGAGTTCTAAGCTTGCTTCACCACCCACGTGCGATTGAGCGTAAGTTGGCAAGGCAAAGGCTAAAGTCGTTACGGTAGCCGCAATAATAATTGCTACCCGCCGCAGTGTCAGCGATAGTTCCACTTGGGCAAATTCCTTTCGATTTATCTAGATAATGGCGAGATACGCTTACGAAAACGCGTATTATCCACAGATTACACAGATTTTTCAAAGAGAGGCGCTGCAATCTGTGTAATCTCTGGACGGTTTCGGCTTCCCAGCCAGCGCCGGATCGAGTCGATCATGATGACGACAGCGGCAATCATGATGATCGCGGTGAGGCTGGTATTGATGAGGCCCTGAATCGAGGTCTCCGGTTTTTGCGCCAGAGGCCAGAAAATGTCGGTTATTGACTTAAATCCGGCCACAAGCGTTGTGGTACTGACAAACGTGAGGGGCAGAATCGTTACCCACGCATAACGGGCTTTGCCCGAGTTGATCACAATCGTCGTCGCCACGCACAACGCAACAGCGGCCAGCAATTGATTGGCAATGCCAAACATCGGCCAGATTGTGGAAATTGAACCCGACCAGATGAACGCCGCCCACGACGCCACCACCAGCGCGGAAGTCACCACCGAACCCGGCAGCCAGTTCGGCTCTTCGAGTTTTTTATAAAAACGCCCGCCAAATTCCCCGACCAGAAATCGCGCGACACGCGTGCCGGTGTCGATCGTCGTGAGAATGAAGAGCGCTTCGAACATGATTGCGAAGTGGTACCAGTACTTCATGAAACCACTGAGCCCGGGGATGCCGTCGAAAATCTTTGCGATCCCCAGGGCGAGTGTGACAGCGCCGCCAGTTCGTCCGCGCAGATTCTTCTCTCCTGATTCCTGTTCGAGTCGATCGATCTCCTGCGGTTGTAGATTGAAGCCCTGGGCAGTGTGCGTATCGACCATCTGGACGTAGGCTGCCTTTTGCGCATCCGTTTTCTGAGCAGTGTTGATAGCGAAATAATCGCCCGGAAATAGTGACGTAGCGGCAATCAAGGCCACCACGCCGACCACGCCTTCCATCAACATGCTGCCGTAGCCAATCATGCGCGTGTCAGTCTCTTTGGCGATCATCTTCGGAGTTGTGCCTGAAGAGACGAGGGCGTGGAAACCGGAAATCGCGCCGCACGCAATCGTGATGAAGACAAATGGATAGAGCTTGCCGGAAATCACCGGACCGCCGCCCGCTGTGAATGGCGTGAACGCGGGCATGTTGAGATTTGGGTGGACCAGAATCACACCAAGAATCAGAAACGCAATCGTGCCGATCTTCAAATACGACGACAAATAATCGCGCGGGCAGAGCAGCATCCACACCGGCAGCACCGAAGCAATGAAGCCGTAAGCCGCCATGACGAGAATCAAACTGTTGCGCGAAAGTGTGAACGTATCCGCAAACGAGGATTCAGCAATGCGGCCGCCGAGATAAACGGCGAACAGCAAACCCACGATACCGATGATGCTCGCTTCGGCAATCTTTCCTTTGCGGAAGCGATACATGTACAGGCCCATAAAGAGCGCAAGTGGAATCGTGAAGCCGACCGTGAACGTTCCCCACGGCGATTCCGCGAGTGCATTCACGACAACGAGACCGAGACCAGCAAGCGCAATCACCACGATGAAAAGAATCGCGATACCCGCTACCAGTCCCGACAGCGGACTAATCTCGGTGCGCGCCATTTCCGCTAGTGACTTACCCTTGCGACGCACACTGCCGGCCAGGATCATGAAATCGTGGACGGCGCCACCAAGACACACGCCGATCACCAGCCACAACAGTCCCGGCAAAAAACCAAACTGCGCCGCGAGCACAGGTCCGATTAACGGCCCCGCGCCTGAGATCGCGGCAAAGTGATGTCCAAACAAAACCCACTTGTTGGTTGGATAGTAGTTATGACCGTCGAACATCGTCTGCGACGGCACCGGGCGTGAATCGTCAAGCGCGAGCACCTTTGCGGCGATGAAGGCTGAGTAATAGCGATACGAAATCGCGATTACGCAAAGAGCGCCGATGATGATTGGAAGTGCGTTCATTCCTTAACCACAGATTACGCAGATTCTTTCCTTGTTCCGAGTGCGATGCCGAGGGCGCCGCCAATCAAACCGAAGATGATGATCAGTAGACCATACAAAGTTTGATTATGTTTCTCGGCGCTCGCGTTAAATGCTTCTGAAAGCAGTTCGCGTGGAGCGACGTCGTGCGGAATTACAAACAAACCAAC
>DASTVU010000679.1:0-6097 GCA_035758935.1 Pyrinomonadaceae bacterium
CTGACGAACCGTAATCCGAAACCCACGCCCAACCAATGGTGAACTTCTGAAATCGCAGCATGTCCATCACGCCCACCGCCGGCAACGCTGCACCAAACAGATCCGGACGCTGCGTCATCGCAGCACCCACAAGCAACCCGCCGTTACTGCCGCCACCAATCGCGAGCTTCGGTGTCGACGTGTACTTGTTATCGATTAACCACTGCGCCGCGGCGATGAAGTCATCAAAAACATTTTGCTTCTTGAGCTTCATGCCCGCCTGATGCCAGTCTTCGCCGTATTCGCCGCCGCCACGAAGATTTGGCTGCGCGTAAACGCCACCCATCTCCATCCACACGAGATTTCCTACTGAGAAAGCCGGCGATAGCGAAATGCTGAAACCTCCGTAGCCGTACAAATAAGTCGGATTGCTGCCGTCGAGTTTCAGACCCTTCTTGTGCGTGATGAACATCGGTACGTTCGTGCCGTCTTTACTCTTGTAGAAAACCTGTTTTGTCTCGTAGTCAGTTGAATTGAAGTCGACTTTGGGCTGGCGAAAGATCGTGCTTTTGCCCGTCGTCATGTCGTAGCGATAGATCGTGGTTGGCGTGGTGAAACCAGTGAACGAGTAAAAGGTTTCTTTATCGCCGGGCTTACCACCAAACCCCTCGGCCGAACCGATTCCGGGCAATGAAACTTCACTCAGAAGCTTGCCGGTCGTGTCGTGGATCTTGACTTGTGTTTTGGCATCTTTCAGATAGTTGAGAACGAACTTGTGGTTGACGAACGTTGTTGCCTGCAGCGTCTCTTTGCCTTCAGGTACCACGATTTTCCAATTGCTTCGCGCCGGCCTGGCGGTATCGATCTCGATAACCTTGCCACGCGGAGCTTGCAGATCGGTCTGAAACCAGAACCGCGATCCTTCGTTGCCGATGAAACTGTAAGCGGCATCGAAATCGTCGAGCAGCTTAACGACGCCCGAGTCTTTCGACTTCAGATCTTTGTAGTAAATGCGACTCTTAACGTCCGTGCCCTGGAAGATACTGATGATCAGATAATTACCGTCTTCTGTAACATAGCCTCCAAACAGCCAGTCTTTCTGATCTGGACGCTCGAAAACGAGAACGTCCTGTTTCTGATCGGTGCCGAGTTGGTGGAAATAGACTTTTTGAAAATAGTTTGTGGCCTTCAGTGTGTCGCCTTTGGGTTCGTCGTAGCGGCTGTAAAAGAATCCTTTGCCGTCGCGAGTCCAGGAAACACCCGAAAACTTCACCCACTTCAGATGGTCAGAAAGATCTTTTGAAGTTTCAACGTCGCGTACTTTCCATTCCTGCCAATCGGAACCTGACGCAGACAAACTGTAAGCGAGCAGTTTTCCATCCGGACTCACCTGCATTCCCGACACGGCAACTGTACCGTCAGCGGAAAGCGTGTTGGGATCGAGCACCATCTGAGGCTGCGCATCGAGCCCGGTCACGGTGTAAAGAACGGCCTGATTCTGAAGACCACTGTTACGCGTGTAGAAGTAACGATTTCCTTCCTTGAACGGAATTCCGTACTTCTCATAATTCCAGAGTTTGGTGAGACGTTCCTTGATCGTGTTGCGCGCTGGAATCGACGCCAGGAAACCAAAGCTGAGCTTGTTTTCAGCCTCCACCCAATTTCGAGTTTCTTCTGAATCGAGATCTTCAAGCCAGCGGTACGGATCGGCAACCTTAGTGCCGTGATAGTCATCGACCTGATCGCTCTTACGCGCGGGGGGATAATTATTCGGTTTGATCATCTGCTGTGCGACACCTGCCAATAAACACACAATTAGAGCCAAGCGAATGGGTGGGTGATAACGCATACATACGCTCCCTTCAGTTCAGAACATCCGAGTATAGCCACAAAAAGGCATAAAAAGAACTAGCCACAAAAAGGCATATAAAGCACAAAATGTATGTCTGAAAATGCAGGACTGTCGACTGAGCCACAGATTACTCAGAAAGTGATTGACAACCGCCGGGGGTCTGGGTGAATCTTAACCAACGCTCCGCCCCCCGGCGCGTAGTTGTTAATCCTGTAACTCTTCCTGAGAAAACTATGAAGTATAGTGCCCGTCTTGCCCTTTTTGTTGTCGCCGTTCTTTTTGCTGCCTCGGAGATGAGAGCACAGGAGAGTAGCGCAGTTCGTCCTCGCGTTGTCACCCCGACGACGCAGGAACAGCAACCAGTTCCTACAACCAAGGTGCCGCCGGCCAACCCCGCCACGGTCGGGCCCACTTTGCCGGTGATCGAGGATCCGCAGAAGAAGATTTCCGAGCCCATTACACATCTGACTCCGTCAGTGATTCAGGCTCGCATTTCGGAAGCGCAGCGGATGTTCAAGACACGGCCTAAGCCGACCGCACTCGTGCCGTCGATCGAATTTGTGACTGTCGCGGCCCTCGATCGCGAAACGTCGCGCACACACTTCATCACGCTCTCGAAGCAGACTTTTCTGACCAAGGGCGCCGAAGTTAACACGGTGACTTCCGAAGGTACACAGATCAACCTGCGCATTATTCGCGCCAACGGCGTTAACACCGCAATGACGATCTTTACTCCTGAAGGTAAGGCGCTGGCGCCGCTCACGATCGAGTATCCGATTGAGCGCGGCGGGAAGTTTCTCGAGACCGCCTATTACACTTCGGCGCATCCGGCGTTGCTTTCGAAAGATCTCGTGCGTTCGGGACAGTCGTATGTGCGCAACATGCTGGATCTCGCCGCTAAACGTTTGCGCGAAAAGGGCGTGGCGATTTCGCCGCTGCTCGTGGATGTAGCGGAGCGGTTGTGTGTCGTCGAGCACGTCGACCACGAACGTTTTCGTGCTGAGAATCGGCTCGCGCTTTACGAGGAGATTTATTCGCTGTTCGCGCTCAATGAGCTAGACACGTATCGCTATTCAGTTAGCTCGGCAGGTGCGGGTGGCATGGTGCAGATGATCCCGTGGGCTTACAACCTCGAGCGTACGCGGCATCCGGGCGTTGGTCTCATTCCTGACTTTGTCGTAGGTATGCGCAATCACGGTAACGCGCTCCAGGCGATGTTGCTCTACATGCACGACACCTGGAACGATCTGACTGCGAATGATGAAGTGAAGTATGCGTTGGGTTCTAAGACCGCGACTCCGAGTGAACTGCTTGCGGCGGGTTACAACTCGAATGCAGCGAAGCTGCCGGGATATTTGAAGCGCGGCGGTGACGGCTGGCGCACGCTCATCCCACGTGAGACGCAGATGTACCTGCAGATTTACAAATCATTCGAGGGCCTGGTTCCGATTCAAAACCGGGCCACAGATGCACGCTGATCAAAAGCACGGATTGATACGGATCGATCCGTGTAGATCCGGCTTCATGATCCGTTCAATCCGTGGTTAGCACTGACCGCGAGTCTGCGTACTGTAGTTTATAGAGCTTCCAATACAAGCCCCGTTCGGCTAACAATTCCTGATGCGTTCCCTGCTCACGAATCTCACCGTGATGCAGCACGATAATCCGATCTGCATTCTGAATCGTTGATAGTCTGTGTGCCACGACGATCGAGGTGCGGTCGCGCATCACGCGCTCGATCGCTCGTTGAATCAACTGTTCCGTCTCCGTATCGATCGAGCTTGTCGCCTCATCAAGAATCAGTAACGCCGGATCGAAAGCAAGCGCGCGTGCGAACGAGATGAGCTGCTTCTGACCCACCGATAAACCCGCGCCACGCTCGCGTACTTCCGCTTCGTAGTTATCCTTCAACCTCCGGATAAAACTATCAGCGTGAACTTCATGCGCCGCCCAGCGCACGCGCTCCTCGGTAATATCTTCACGACCAAGACGAATATTGCCCTCGATCGTGCCGCTGAACAGAAACACTTCCTGAAGCACTACTGCGAAGTTCTGTCGCAACGCCGTCAAATCCCAGTCACGCAAATCAACCCCGTCGAGCAGAATTCGCCCGCGCTGAATGTCGTAAAAGCGCATCAGTAGATTCGTGATCGTCGTCTTTCCGGAACCGGTGTGACCAACAAGCGCAATCGACTGCCCCGGCTCAACCGTAAACGAAACGTCTTTCAGCACCCAGTCTTCGTCTTTGTAAGCAAACCAAACATTCTGAAACTCGATTCGACCACGGGCACGCTCGGCTTTCAGCGGCTTTTCCGGTCCGACTATCGCGAGCGGCAGATCGAGCGTCTTGAAGATTCGGTGTGAAGCGACAACCGCGGCCTGCAACACGTTGTACTTGTCTGAGATGTCGCGAATGGGCTGAAACAACGACTGCGAATACTGGATGAAAGCAACGAGTGCGCCCAGCGTCAGCACCGTATGTTCAGGCGTGTTCTGCATGACGCGATACCCGCCATACCAGATAATCAGCGCGATGCCGACGGCGCCGATCAGATCCACGAGTGGAAAGAAGATCGCGTAGTAGAAGATCGTGTCGATATTGGCGCGGCGATATTCGTCATTGATGCGCTCAAACGTGCGGAATGACTTCGCTTCGGCGTTGAAGATCTGCACGGTTTGGGCACCGGCGAAGTGTTCCTGTAAGAAAGCATTGATGCGTGCGAGTCGCGTACGCACCATGTCGTAGCCTTTTCGTGCGCCTTTGCGGAACCATGTAGTCGCGGCAAACAACAAAGGCACCGTGAGCAAACTGACTAGCGTGAGCCTGACGTCCATCCACAGCATGATCGAAACGATCGCGATGATCTTCACGAGATCGCCGAGCAGATCGGTGACACCGGCTGTGAACAACTCGTTCAGAGCATCAACGTCACTCGTCAATCGTGTCATGATCCGGCCCACCGGATTGCGATCGTAGTAAGCGACTTCCTGATGTTGCAGCTTCGAGTAAAGCTCTTTCCTCATGTCGAACATCACGTACTGCCCGACACTGTTGAGGAAGACTGATTGGAAGTACGAGAAGACGAGTCGCAACAACTGCGAGCCCAGGAAGAGTATGACGAGCAATGTCAGACCATCAGTCTGGCGAGGGAGGATGTTGTGGTCGATTGCATACTCGGTAAACTTTGGCTGCAACACCTCGAGTAGATTCAGCCCCAGGGTGAGCCCGAGAGCCACAAACAGCAGACGCACGTAAGGCTTCAGGTAGCGCAACAGCCGCCGCGCCACCTGAAGATCGTAAGTCTTCCCGATCGCTTCTTCTTCGTGATACTGCTTTACTGCCGTAGACATCTGTTTATTGCCAATTGCCGATTGCCAATTTGAAGCCTTAACGCCGTTTAAATCGGCAATCGGCATTTGGCAATCGGCAATGTATTACGTTGCCGCCAATTCCTCTTCGAGTAACTGTCGTTCATGCAAATCTGCATACTCGCCACCGAGCGCAAGCAACTCGTCGTGAGTTCCCTGCTCGATGAGCCGGCCTTCATCCAAAACACAAATCATATCTGCTTCCCGCACCGTCGAAATGCGATGCGAGATGATTACGCTCGTGCGATCGCGCATGACACCGCGAAGCTGTCCGAGAATCTTCTCTTCCGTGTACGTATCCACCGACGACAATGCATCGTCGAGAATCAGTATCTTTGGTTCACGCAGAACTGCGCGTGCAATCGCGGTGCGTTGCTTTTGACCGCCTGACAACGTGATGCCTCGCTCACCAACCAACGCCTCGAAACGATCCGGAAAGCCGGCGATGTCGTCGGACAAACCCGCGATCTCCGCCGCCCACTCAACGTCAGCGATCTTTGCGTCCTCGACTCCAAACGCGATGTTTCCCTTTACCGAGTCGCTGAAAAGAAAAGTTTCCTGTGGCACGTAGCCAATGCTCTTACGCAGTTGGGCGATTGGATAATCGCGAATATCCACACCATCTATGAAAAGCGTGTTGTCAGGCGCTTCGATCAAACGCGGAATCAGATTCGCGATCGTGGATTTCCCACTGCCGGTGCGGCCCACAAATGCAACCGTGTGACCTTCGGGAATCGTGAGGTTCACGTTCTTGAGCACCGGCTCGTCATTTGGATGATAGCGAAACGTCAGATCGCGAAACTCAATCTTTCCTTTGATTGGCGGCTGTTCGACCGTCCCCGGAACATCAGCGATCGTGGGCTCGATCCTCAGAATCGCGTTGAGTCGTTTCAAACT